>NZ_JBGCCR010000023.1:0-120684 GCF_041262485.1 Streptacidiphilus sp. BW17
CCACGGTCACCTCGGCGTCACCCGACGCCTCCTTGATCCGCAGCGCCTGCTCCACGCCGTACTCGTCCAGCTCGGACAACAGGCCGTCCACACCGCCACGGTCGGTCGTGAAATCCTCCGCGAACCGCCGCTCACCAGTCGCGTCGGGCACGTACTTCACACAGACAACGATCCTCAAGCTCACGACCTGTCTCCTGTACTGGTCACGTTGTTACTGCCAGGTAGCTTACGCCCTGCCGCGCGCCGACGAGAGGACACCCACCCTTGAGTGCTGTTCGAGGCCCATACTCCCCCACCGCGCCGAGAAGGGAATGCCGAGGGTGGCGCAACCACCTGTGACATCGACCCTATTGACCACCGATCGATCACCGATTGACCACCGCCGACAACGGTCCGGATGTGACGACAATCTCCCGCCCCGGCCTGCTCCCTACGTGACACGAGGTGCCCCAAAGGGGCACCATCTGACGTCAGCAACTTACGCTGACGTAACCGTAGGCTCGGGCACAGGCCCGCTGACGTTGGGCTGACTGTGGCAGATCTGGTGTACCCGCCGGTCATCGGGGCGGCGCTGACCGCATTCCGCGCGCTGGACCTCAAGATCGAGATCGTCGGCGCGGAGAACGTACCGCGCCAGGGCGGGGCCGTGCTGGTCAGCAACCACATCAGCTACCTCGACTTCCTCTTCGCCGGGCTCGGCGCGTTCAAGTCCGGCCGGCGCATGACCCGCTTCATGGCCAAGGACGACGTCTTCAAGCACCGGATCTCCGGCCCGCTGATGCGCGGCATGAAGCACATCTCGGTGGACCGCTCGGACGGCCAGCCCGCCTACGACGAGGCCGTTCGGGCGCTGCGCGCGGGCGAGGTCGTCGGCGTGTTCCCCGAGGCGACGATCAGCCGGTCGTTCATGCTGAAGAAGTTCAAGACGGGCGCGGCGCGGATGGCCGCCGACGCGCAGGTCCCGATGCTGCCGATGGCTCTGTGGGGCACCCAGCGGCTGTGGACCAAGGGCCGCCCGAAGAACCTGACGCGCCGCCACACCCCCGTCGCCATCTACATCGGCGAGCCGATCACCCTGTCCGAGAAGGACCGCCCGGTCATGGTCACCCGCCGCCTCCGCGCGGCCATGACCGACCTCCTCGAGCGCGCCCAGCGTGCCTACCCCGACCAGCCCTCCGGCCCCGACGACCGCTGGTGGCTCCCCGCAGCCCTCGGCGGCACGGCGCCGACCCCCGAGGTCGCGGAGGCGGAGGACGAGGCGGCCGCTGCACGCCGGGCGGAAGACGCCTGATTTTCTATCGCGCCGCAGTTGCACCGCCATTGCGGTTGCCAGGTGCGGAAGTTGCACTACCCATGGGCGCGGGGAACTGCGCGAGACACCACTGATGAGCGGATGGCCCTGCTCGATCCGGGCTCTACCGCACAGGGTGGCTTGTCGCGCAGTTCCCCGCGCCCCTCATAGTGCAGCTGCCTGGTTGTCGCTCAGCGGAGCATCCGCGCCGCGTGCAGGCGGCTGGCGTGTTCGACCAGGGCGATGAGGACCTTCTTGCCCGAGTCGCGCTCGCGTGCGTCGCACAGCAGGACGGGGGTCTCGGCCTCCAGGTCGAGGGCGTCGCCGACCATTTCGACGGCGTGGCGGCGGGCGCCGCTGAAGCAGTTGACGGCGACGACGAAGGGGATGCCGCGGCGTTCGAAGTAGTCCACGGACGGGAAGCAGTCCTCCAGGCGGCGGGTGTCCGCCAGGACGACTGCGCCCAGGGCGCCGTGGGCCAGTTCGTCCCAGAGGAACCAGAAGCGGTCCTGGCCGGGCGTGCCGAACAGGTACAGCGAGAGTCCGTCGCGGATGGTGATCCGGCCGAAGTCCATGGCCACCGTCGTCGTGGTCTTCTGCTCGACGCCGCCGAGGTCGTCCACGCCGCGGCCGGCCTCCGTCAGGAGTTCCTCGGTACGCAGCGGGCGAATCTCGCTCACCGCGCCGACCAGCGTGGTCTTGCCGACACCGAAGCCGCCCGCGACAAGGATCTTCAGGGCGAGGGCGGGATCGTCGGGCGGCTCTTGAGCGTCGTGCTGGGCGTCGTGGTGAGCGTGCGTCTTGGTAGGGGTGGGGACGGCGTCAGAGTGCACGGAGGCCATTGATCACTTCTCGCAGGATGCGCTCGTCGGGGAGCATGGCGGGAGGAACGGGGCGGCTGACGCGGATCAGACCCGCGTCCAGGAGGTCGCCGAGCAGGACGCGGACCACGCCGACCGGGAGGTCGAGGTCGGCGGCGATCTCGGCCACGGACTGCGGGCGGTAGCGGCACAGACTCAGGATCGCGACGGACTCGGGCGCGAGGCCGGGTTCGGAGCCGTACGGGCCGTCCCCGGCGTAGGGGGCGTCCGCGCCGTACGGGGTGTCCGCGCTGTACGGGGTGTCGGCGACGACCATCGCGATCAGGTCGAAGACCTCGCTGGCCGGCCTGGTCCGGCCCTTGGTCAGGGCGTAGAGGCGGACCATCGGGCCCGCCTCCTCGTCGAACCAGTTGGGATCGTTCGGATCCATCACTCTCATCCCGCTGACGGCGAGTCCGCCGCGGTGCGCGGCGGCGTGTACAGGTGCTCGCCCACCCGGCGGACCAGGCGGGCCATCTCATAGGCGATCAGGCCGATGTCGGAGTCCGCGCCCGCGAAGACGGCCAGGCAGGTTCCGTCCCCGGCCGCGACGACGAAGAGGAAGCCGCCGTCAAGTTCGACCATGGTCTGCCGGACGTCGCCCGCGTCGAAGTGGCGGCCTGCGCCCTTGGCCAGGCTGTGGAAGCCGGAGGCCACGGCCGCGAGGTGGTCACCGTCCTCCCGGCTCAGCCCGGCGGAGACGCCCAGCGCCAGACCGTCGCGGGAGAGCACGACGGCGTGGCGCACCTGGGCGACGCGGGAAACCAGCTCGTCGAGGAGCCAGTTGAGCTCACCGGTGGGGGTCGGATTGGTCGTCGCGGCCATCTGCGGCCTTCCTCTCGAAGTCTGGTTCCTGGATCTTCAGATGGCGGGTCGGTCCGTTCATCGCCGGTCCGTTTGCCGCCGCGCCGCGACCACGGGTCCAGCCGTCGCGCAGCGCGGACATGGTGGCCCTGGCCTGCTCGGGGCTGCGTTCCGGCGTGCCGTCGGAGCGGTCGGGCGCCCGGTGTGTCTCGGTCGGCGCTTCGCGCAGCTGCACGGCGAGGCTGGCCTGCCGGACCCGTCGCGGAAGCTCGTCGCCGTTGCGGCGCAGCGGGGTCGGGGCGGGGACGGCCTCGGCTCGGTCAGGCCCAGGCTGGCCGGGCGCGATCCGGTCGGGCGCCACCTGCCGGTCCCTCCGCGGGTGCTGACGATGCGGCAGGCTCGACGGGCCTTGCCCGTGCTGCGGCGCATGGGCGGTCTCGGCAGCCTCGGCGGTCGGCGCCGACCTGCGCTGCGCCGGGGGTCGCGTCGGAGGCCCGGTCGGAGGCCGGGTCGGCAGTACGGTCCCCGCCTGCGCGGACGGCACTCGCACAGGCGGCGCTGTCGGCACAGGCGGAACAGTCGGCACAGGCGGAACGCTCGGTCGGGGCGGAGCCGCCAGCGGCGGGAGGTCGAGCTCGGCGTCGATCGGCGGCGCGGTGACGATCGCCGGACCGCCCGCGTCCCGCTGGCGTTGGCGGCCGGTCTCCAGCAGCGCGTTCGGGAGCAGCACGACGGCCGTCGTCCCCCCGTACGCGGACGGCCGCAGGCTGACCCGGACGCCGTGGCGGCGGGCCAGGCGGCTGACCACGAAGAGGCCGAGCCGGTCGCTGTCGAAGAGGTCCGCCTGCTGGGCGTCGGCGATCTTGCGGTTGGCGTCGCCGACGGCGTCCTTGCCCATGCCGAGGCCGCGGTCCTCGATCTCCACCGCGTAGCCGGTGCCGACCTGTTCGCCGGTGACCTGGACCCGGGTGTGCGGGGGCGAGAACGCGGTGGCGTTCTCCACCAGTTCGGCCAGCAGGTGGGTGAGGTCGGCCACCGCCGCGCCGACCACCGAGACCCCCGGCAGGGCGCGGACGTCCACCCTGGCGTAGTCCTCGACCTCGGCCACGGCCGAGCGGACCACGTCCAGCAGCGGGACCGGCTTGCGCCAGGCGCGGCCGGGCGTGGCGCCGGAGAGGATGATCAGGCCCTCGGCGTGGCGGCGCATCCGGGTGGTGAGGTGGTCGAGCCGGAACAGGTCCTCCAGCTCGGCCGGGTCCTCGGTGCGGCGCTCCATCACGTCCAGCAGGATCAGCTGACGGTGCACCAGCACCTGGCTGCGTCGCGCCAGGTTGACGAAGACGCCGGAGACGCCCGACAGCACCTCCGCGCGTTCGACGGCGGCGGTGAGCGCGGCGCGCTGGACGGTGTTGAGCGCCTCGCCGACCTGGCCGATCTCGTCGTCGCCGGGCTCGATCACGGGGGCCTCGGACTCGATGTCGAGCTCCTCCCCCGCGCGCAGCCGCCGCATCGCGTCGGGCAGCCGGCGTCCGGCCAGCTCCAGCGCGGAGTTGCGCAGGCCGACCAGCTCGACCACCAGGCCGCGGCCGATCCGCACCGAGATGATGAGCGAGAGCGAGACTGCGGCCAGACCGAGGACGACGGCCAGGCCGTTCTTGCTCAGCAGCCCGAGATAGGGGTCGTTCTGGGCTCCGGTCGCGGTCTCACGCGCCTGGGTGAGCACGGTGTCGAGCTGCTGCTCGACCCCGGTCGCGGTGGCGGTCCACCCCGCGCCGGCGGCCTGCACGGCGCGGGTTCCGCCGCCGCTGACCCGGACCGCGTCCTCCAGTTGGGCCAGCGCCACGGCCTGCTGACCCGCCGTCACCTGCTGGAAGGCGGCGCTGTCGGTCGCCGCCAGGTCCGGCGCGGCGGTCTGTGTCAGCGCCTGGCGCGCGTAGCGGGCGCCGACGAACTCCTGGTACTGGTCCGCCGTCATCCGGCCCTGCGCCTGGGCCGCCTGGACGGCGGCGTCCTCGCGGGTCAGCATGTCGCGGGCCTGGGAGAGCTCCAGCAGCACCCGCGCGTCGGAGGCGGCCGAACCGTTCTGCGCGCCGGTGATCGCCCCGGTGACGCTGCTGAGCGAGCCGACGACGCCGAAGCCGCTGTCGATCACGCCCGTGTAGGACGTCGACGCATCCGGCCAGCTCAGCTGACCGCCGGTCACCCGGTCGCGGAGCTGCTGGAGCGAGGCGGTGGCAGTGTCGAGCGCGCCGATCCGGGAGACCAGGGTCGCGGACAGGCCGCTGGCTGCGTCCTCGCCGCGCAGCACGTCCTGGTTCATCGTGCCGACCGCCATGTCGGAGAGGTGCTGCCTGCCCTGGTAGGTGGCCAGTCGGTCCGCTGCGGGCGCGGCCAGGTAGGCGAGCGCGGCGGTGCGTTCGGCCTGGACCGCGTCGACGGTGGCGCCGATCGGGGCGAGCAGGGTCTGGTCGACCTGCTTGAGCTGGATCAGCTCGTCGACGGACTGCGCGGTGGTGACGGTCGCGAAGGCCCAGAGCGCGAGCAGGGAGACGACGGGGACCATCAGCAGCGAGATGATCCTGGCGCGGACGGTCCGCGGTCGCAGCCGCACCGAGACGGTCAGCGGGCGGGACCGGTAGCCGGACGGGCGGTGCGCCGCGCCCAGCCCCTCGTCGGCGGGGCGACCGGCATGGGCGGGGCGCGGACGGGTGCGGTTCGCGCCGTCGGGGTTCTTGGCCGCCCTGGGAGGCTCGGGAGCCTTGGAAGTCATGGAAGTCTTGGGAGACTTGGGAGACTTGGGAGACTTGGGAGGCTCTGGGGACGCTGCGGTCATCGGGTCACCGCCGGGAGTTGGCGCAGGCCTTCGGCGCTGGCGTTGGCGGCACGTTCCTGTGCGGTGGGCGAGAGCGCGACGAACGCGGACGTCAGGAAAAGGTACGAGCCGAGGCCCACCGCGAGCGGGAAGATGAACTGCATCAGCGACGCGCCCGGCAGCGGGGTGTTGGACGGGTGCACCTGCACGCTGACCGCGCGCATCCCGGTGTAGTGCATCGAACTGACGGCCAGACCCATCACCATCGCCGCTCCGGCCGCCGCCAGCGGGCCGCTGACGTTCAGTCCGGCCCACAGCGCGGCCGTCGACGCGACCACGGCGATCACGACGGAGAGCGCCACCGTGGTCGGGTCGTAGTGCAGGGTGCCGTGCAGGTCGAGGGCCATCATGCCCAGGTAGTGCATGGCCGCCACGCCGAAACCGGTGGTGACCCCGCCGGCCAGCAGCGAGCGCCACTTGTGCGTGCCGTAACCGACGGCGAAGAGCCCGAAACCGACGAAGGCCATCGCACTGGCCAGGCTGAGCACCGTCAGCGGGACGTTGAAGCGGATGTCGGTCCCGGTGACGGTGAAGCCGAGCATCCCGATGAAGTGCATCGTCCAGATGCCCGCGCCGATCGCCGAGGCGGCGGTCAGCAGCCAGTTGCGCTTGGACCGCCCGGTCGCGGCGACCGCGCGGACGGTGCAGCGCAGCCCTAAGGCGGAGCCGAGGACCGCCATCAGATACGACAGGATCGGCGTGAGCCAGCCGTAGCCCAGCTCGGTCATGCTCCCCATGGCGCCCATGCGGCGGCCCTCCGTGCCCTCCGTGGTCCGGCAGAGGTCACGGACGCTATTCCGCGGTTCACTCGAAATCGCGGACATGGGCAAAAGCCCGGCGGGGAAGGGCGGGGTGTGCTGGACTAATGGGGCTTGTGCCCACCGGGCCCCAACACGTTCCTACCGCCTACTGCAGCACGTTGACGGCGCGGGCGATGATCAGCGCCAGGGCCAGCAGCGAGATCATCGACTGAGAGGCCATCAGCAGCTTCGCCCAGCGGGAGAGCGGCATGGTGTCGGTGGGGCTGAACGCGGTCGCGTTCGTGAAGGCAACGTAGAGGTAGTCGGCGTACTCCGGCTCCCAGTCGGGCGGCGCTATCCCCTGCTGCTGCATCTGCGGGAAGAGCAGGTCGGGGTACTGGTGCGTGCCCGCCGCCCGGGCCAACGGGCCGCCGCGGTCCCACTCCCAGTACCAGAGGCTGAAGGCGATGATGTTGGTCAGCCAGACGCCCGCGCCCGTCATCAGCAGCTGCACCGGGGTGAACCCGTGCGAGCCCTGGATCAGATCCCGGCCGAGCAGCACCGCGGACCACCCGTTGGCCAGGCTGACCGCTGCGGCCAGCAGCAGGCCGAGCACGCGCACGGCTCGCGACTGCTTGGCGATGCGCCGATGCGGGTTGACCACGACCAGCGCCACTATCAGCGCGGCCTCCAGCACGGGCAGCAGCCAGTGCGGGTGGATCGTGAGCCGCTCCGGCAGCATCCACTGGATGACGATGGCCACGAGCAGCGCCGCGGTCACGCCCCAGCGCTGCTCGCCCTCGGTCCGCCGCAGCCACGCGGGGAGGGCGTCGGCGGGGGCGGACGTGTGGTGATCGTTCGGCTCGATGTGCTCTGTCACGGCGGACATTCTGCCGGGCACCGGTAAGGACGCCTCAACACCGACGCGTCGGACAGGCGGTGCGCGTCAGGACGCGTCCACCCGGAACGGGTCGTGCTCGGCGAGGAGCTTGTCCAACCTGGCCTGGTCGACGCGGCTGCTGTAGCGGCCCTCGTCCTGGCGGTCGCGGACGACCTTGGCCAGGGTGAAGGCGGAGGTGACGACGTAGAGGAGCCCCAGCGCGAGGAACGCCCGCTCCCACGCGTCGGTGTGCAGGTAGGCGATGCCGAGACCCATCGCCGCCAGCGAGGCCGTGAAGGAGATAACGGCCTGGACGGAGTAAGCGCTGGTCGTGCCCGGTCTGACGGGCGGAGTGTTGGCCATGTCGGCAGAATGCGCGCCACGAACCCGACGCGCATGAGTACGCGTACTCAAAGGAGCATGATCCACAGGCGTCCGGATCGCTACTCTCGACCACGTGAACGAGAGCGGAACCTCCCACCCACGCGAGCCCCACGAGTACTGCGAGCCCCGCGAGTACCGCACCGAGGAGCTGGCCCGCGAGGCGGGCATTCCGGTGCGAACCCTCCGCTTCTACCGGGAACGCCGGCTTCTTCCGCCGCCCCGCCGCGAGGGCCGGATCGCCTGGTACAACGAGGACCATCTGGCCCGACTCCGGGTCATCGCCGACCTGTTGGAGCGCGGGCACACGCTCGGCGGCATCGCCGAACTGCTGGCGGCGTGGGAATCCGGCCAGGACGTCGCCGAGTTGCTCGGCCTGCGGGCCGCGATCGCCGAGCCCTGGTCGCAGGAGACCGAGGTCCCGTTGACCCGCGAGCAGCTGCTCGCCAACTTCCCGGAGGAGGAGGCCGAGGCCGCGCTGACCACGTCGCTCGAGCTGGGTTACCTCAGGCCGCAGGGCGAGGACGCCTACGTCCACGTCAGCCGCCGCCTGCTGGACGCCTCCGCGGCGCTGGTCGGCGAGGGCTTGCCGCTCGCCGCGGTCCTCACCACCGCGCGTGGGGTCCGCGCCAGCGCCGACGCCCTCGCCGACCAGTTCGTCGACCTGATCGTCGACCAGCTGCTCTCCGGCCTCGACGACCCCCTCCCGCCGGGCGAACCCACCCGCCTCGCCGACGCCCTCACCCGCTTGCGCGGCGTGGCGCGCACCGTCGTGGACGTCGAGTTCTCCCTCGCGATGGACCGCCGCGTCCAACGCGAGGTGAAGCGGATCTCGCCGCGCTTGGCGGAGGGGTTGGGCGCGGGAGACTGAGCGGTCGACGCTGCGCCCCCGCAGGTAGTTGCACCTCCAGGGCCAGCGAAGGCCCAGCGCGTCGCGCCGGCTCGGCGGAGCCGCACATCAGCCCGGCTCGGCGGAGCCGCACATCAGCAGGGCCCCCGCGCCCGTGGGTGGTGCGACTCACTCCGCAGGAAAAGCCTCCGGCCCGCCCCTGCGGAGGTAGCGCTCCATGACAGTCGCGCTCCAGGGCCGGACCAGCTCGTGCAGGCGACGCGTGCGGTCCCAGCCCAACGCCTGCCAGGGCGCCAGCCCCAGGCGGTCCGTCAGATCCTCGATCTCCTCGCGGATCTCGCGTCCGCGCAGGGTCAGTTCGCCGTCCTCCGTCAGCAGGCCGCGGTCGTGGAGGCGTTGCTCCGCCGCCTCCCACTCCGCGTCGGTCCAGCCGCGGCGCGGCTGGATGGAGGCGCGGCTCTCGTGGCCGGTCGCGACCGCGTTCACCAGGACCTCGACGGCGTCCAGGCCGGAGGCCAGCAGCGCGGTGTTGTGGCCGTCACCGCGCCACTCGCGGAACGTGGTGATCGACTGCCACAGCGCCAGGTGCGGCGCGTCCGGCAGCGGCAGCGCGGCGTTCGCCGCACCCAGCGGGCGGCCCGCCGGGCGGCAGGCCTGCGCGGCCTCCGTGGCAAGCTCCGCCGCCTCTGCCATGTCCGCGGAGGCCAGCACCTCCTCGCCCAGCACGTCGCGCAGCGCGGCGTCGGTCGCCTCCAGTCGCAGGGCGAGCAGCTTGTCAGGGGCTGCGGCGGCGCGGACCGCCGCCATCCACCGGGCGACCATGGCGGGCTCGAAGTGGTAGAAGATCGCCTCCACCAGGCCCTCCGACGCCGCGCCCAGCGGCGCCGAGCGGCCGGCGAAGTAGGCGCCCCACCGGTCCAGGCCGACCTTGTCGAACACCGGGACCGAGGCCGGGCTGAAGATCAGGGCGGCGTGGTACGCGTCCAGGCAGTCGCGCATCGCGCGGGCCGCACGCAGGTCGAAAGGTCGAGTCGTCATCGCGACAGCGTAGAGCCGGGGTGCCCCTCCGGTGAAGAGGTTGACTAACTAAACCTTTCTCGCCTAAAGTTTCGACAGATTTACTTCATGCTCTCAAGTATCCACACACTGAAACACCTGGCGAAGGACCCGCTCCGATGAGCAGCACTCCCCTCTCCCCCCGTCGCGGGAGCACCCCGCTGATCCTGGCCCTGGGCCTGGCGGCCATGGTCGTCTCCATGGCCCAGACCCAGGTCGTGCCGATCCTGGCGCTGCTCGGCAACGACCTGCACGCGTCCAGCGCGGGCGTCAGCTGGGTGACCACGGCCACTCTGCTCTCCGCCGCCGTCTTCACCCCGCTGCTCGGGCGGGTCGGCGACCTGTACGGCAAGAAGCAGACGCTCGTCGCCGTGCTCGCGGTGATGGTCGCGGGCTCGCTGCTGGCCGCCACGACCACCTCGCTGACGCTGCTGATCGTCGGGCGGGTGCTGCAGGGCTCGGCTACCGCGATCTTCCCGCTGGCACTGTCGATCATCCGCGACCAGGTGCCGCACGAGAAGCTGCACGGCGCGATGGCGCTGGTCAGCAGCACGCTGGCGTTCGGCTCCGGCCTCTCGCTGGTGATCACCGGCCTGCTCACCCAGGGCCACAACCCCAACTACCACTCGGTCTTCTGGGTCTCCACCGGCCTGTCGCTGCTCGCGCTGATCGCCGTCGTCTTCCTCGTCCCCAACCGCGGGCACGCCACCGGCGGGCGGATCGACTACCTCGGCACGGTCACCCTGGCCGGGTTCCTGGTCCTGCTGCTGCTCGGCATCTCGCAGGGCCACGAGTGGGGCTGGTCGTCCGGCTCGATCATCGGCTGCTTCGCGGGCGCGATGGTCATGGCGGTCGTGTGGGTGCTGGTCGAACGCAAGGTCGCCGCACCGCTGGTGGACATGCGGATGTTCGCCCACCGTCAGGTCGCCTTCACCAACGCCGCCGGACTCTTCGTCGGTTTCGCCTCCTTCGCGCAGTTCATCGGCATCTCGTACCTGGTCCAGATGCCGCATCAGCTGACCGGCTACGGCTTCACCGCCTCGGTGCTGCGCGCCTCGGTCGAGTACCTGCTGCCGAGTTCGCTGATCGCGCTGATCGCCGCCCCGATCGGCGGCGTGCTGGTGCGGAAGATCAGCGCGCGCGGCACTCTCGCGGTGGGCGCGGTCTTCGGCGCGGCCGGCTTCGCCTGGCTCGCGTTCGGGCACGGCAGCAGCACCGGCGTGATCCTGGCCGGACTGCTGACCGGTACGGCGATCGCCTTCGGCTACGCCTCGATGCCGGCGCTGATCGCCGCCAGCGTGCCGCTGGAGCAGACCGGCATCGCCAACGGGATCAACTCCATCTCCCGGTCCGTCGGCAGCTCCGTCGCCTCGGCGGTGGTGACCTCGCTGCTGGCCTCCAAGCTGATCCACGGGCTGCCGCCAGGCGTGCCGCCGCTGCCGCAGGAGAGCCAGTTCACCACGAGCTTCGTGATCGGCATGGCGGCCATGGTGCTCACCGTCCCGGTGGCACTGATCGGCCTGAGCCGGCACCACCGACCGCTGACCACCGTTACAGCATCGTCAATTCCGGCCAAGGACGCGGCGAACACTTCGACCGCAGCCGTCACGGACGCCGTTGCCGCCGAGGCCCTCGCGCCGGTCGCGGACGGAGCGGAGGCCCCCGCCGAGGCGTTGGCCGAGCGGGACTGACCTGCTGTTTTGCGCCCGCCCTGGACCCGGCATTCCCTGCCGGGCCCCGGGCGGGTATCTTTGCGCCGCCACATGACCGGCTCACGTCACAAGGTGCACATCACCTGTCTCCTCTTACTTCGCGATCATCGGATGAGTAGCCTCTCCCCCGTGCCTGCACTCCCGGATGCCCCGACCGCGGTCGGCAGCTTCGCCGCGATCTGGAGTCGCGCGCTCTATCCGTCCGCGCGGAGCGGGCTGACGCGCGATCAGTTGACGCTGCTGCTGACCCCGCTCGCGGGGCAGCTGCGCGACGCCCTGCACCAGGACCGGTTCGACCCGCGCCCGGCCCGGGCCATCGGCTCGCAACTGGTCCGCAGCCACTCCGACGAGCCCGATGCCCTCGCCCAGACCCTGGGCGTCCTCGACGCCTACCTGCTGCTCTACTTCCCTCCGCCGAAGGAGTTCTCCGGCCCCATCGCTCGCGCCCGCTCGGCCCGCCTCCAACACGCCGTCGCGGCAGGCTTCGTGGAAGCGCTGCGGAACGGCTGACGCGCTTCAGCGGCCGCCGGTCGGTCCGGTGGTCGTCTCAGGCCGTCTCAGGTCGTCTCAGGCTTCGATGTTCTCCAGGTCGTCGAGCAGGCTCGGGTGCGTCGGCTCCCAGCCGAGAGCGGTGCGGGTGCGACCGCTGGATGAGGGCTGGTCGGTCGCGAAGATCGGGCCGAGCGGACCGAAACGGTCCTGCGGCACCGACGTGACCGGGAGGTCGAGCCGCCGCCCGATGACCGCGGCGATGTCGCAGACCGCGTCACCCTCGTCGGCAACGGCGTGCCACGAGCTTCCCGCTGGTGCCTTCTCCAGCGCGAGGCGGAACAGGACGGCGGCGTCGAGCGCGTGGACGGCGGGCCAGCGCTGCGCGCCGTCCCCGGGGTAGCCCGCGACGCCGGTGCGCCGGGCGATGTCCGCGAGCAGCCCGGCGAACCCGCCCCGGCCCTGGTTGTGGACCGTGCGCGGCAGCCGTACCGCCGAGCTGCGCACGCCGCGTGAGGCGAGAGCGAGTGCGCGCGATACCGACTGACTGCGTCCGCCGACGGGTCCGTCGGTCGGCAGCGAGTCTTCCTCGGTCGATGCGCGTCCCGCCACGTGGGGCGTGCCGGACACGGTGACCAGCGGTCGATCCGTGCCGACGAGGGTGTCGCCGAGCGTCGCGAGCGCGGCACCCTCCTCGGCGACGGCCTTGGCAAGCGCCTCGGGCGAGTTGAAGTCGTTGCCGAAGGCGAGGTGGATGACGCCGTCTGCCCGTTCGGAGCCGGTTCGCAGCACCTCGAGGTCGGTGAGTCCGCCGCGCAGCACGTCGGCCCCGGCGGCTTGTGCGCTCGCCGCGGACGCGTCGGAACGGGCGAGGGCGGTGACGGAGTGGCCTGCGGCGAGCAGTTCGGCGACGACGGCCGTGCCGATCAGGCCCGTTCCGCCGGTGATGAAGACGCGCATGGTGGACTCCCAGAGTGATGCTACTACTGTCCCATCACCGTACACCGCGATGCGACACATGTCGCATCATCTAGAATGGCCGTATGCCCAGATGGAAGCCCGATGCCCGACAGCGCCTGGTGGTGGCGGCCCTCGGGCTGTTCGCCGAGCAGGGTTACGACGACACGACGGTCGCTCAGATCTCCGAGCGGGCGGGGCTCACGCGGAGCACGTTCTTCCGCCACTTCACCGACAAACGGGAGATCCTGACGACGGGTCAGAAGGCCCTCAGCCGCCTGCTGGCCGAGGGCATCGATGCCGCCCCTGCGGACGCGACACCGATGACGGCCGTCGCCGCCGGCCTGGAACGCGCATCGGGCGAGATGACATCGTTCAACCGCGAGCTCAGCCCGCTGCTGCACGCGGCCGTCGAGGCGAACGAGGAACTGCAGGAGCGCAACGCGCTGAAGAGCATCGGCATGGCCGCGGCCATGGTCGAGGCGTTGCAGCGACGGGGCGTCCCGGAACCCGCGGCGCACGTGGCCGCCGAACTCGGCGTGCTCGCGTTCAGGCTCGGATTCAGCCGGTGGGCCGACCCCAGTCGCGACGAGGACCCCGGCGAGCTGGCCCCGCACACCCGAGCCGCATTCGACGAACTGCGCGCGGCGGCCGCAGACCTGCGCTGAGAGGCGGGACTGACCGGAGTTGTCAGTGGCACCTGTGATACTCGGTGCGGGTTGTGCGAAGCCGGGATGTGCCGACGTGCCGGTCGTCGCGTGACCCGTCCGGATCCGGTGCTGACTCGATGGTGTGGAGCGTGGCAAAGATGCAGGTGGGGGCGCCGGCGTGAGATTTCTGCACACCTCCGACTGGCACCTGGGCAGGTCGCTGCACCGGGAGAACCTGCTGCCCGCGCAGCGTGCCTTCCTGGAGCACCTCGTCCGCACCGCCGAGGCGGAGTCCGTCGACGCCGTGCTCGTGGCGGGTGACGTCCACGACCGGGCGGTGCCGAGTCTCGGGGCGGTCGAGCTGTTCGACGAGGTGCTGCACAAGCTGGCCGCGCTCGGCATCCCGGTGGTGCTGATCAGCGGGAACCACGACAGCGCGCAGCGGCTCGGGATCGGCGCGGGCTTGATCGCTCGCGCCGGGGTCCACCTGCGGACCGACCCGGACGCGGTCGCCGAGCCGGTGCTGCTGCGGGACGAGCACGGCGAGGTCGCCGTCTACGGCCTGCCCTACCTGGAGCCCGCGCTGGTCGGGCGGCGGGTCGGGGCCGAGGAGGTCAGCCACGCCGCCGTGCTCGGCGCGGCGATGGACGCGGTCCGCGCGGACCTGGCAGACCGTCGACAGGCACAACGCGGCTGCCGGTCGGTGGTGCTGGCGCACGCGTTCGTCATCGGCGGCGAGGTCAGCGACAGCGAGCGGGACATCTCGGTCGGCGGCGTGCCGAGTGTGCCCGCGTCCGTCTTCGACGGCGTCGACTACGCGGCGCTGGGCCATCTGCACGGCTGCCAGACCGTCAACGAGCGGGTGCGCTACAGCGGTTCACCGCTCGCGTACTCCTTCTCGGAGGCCGACCACCGCAAGTCGATGTGGCTGGTCGATCTCGGCCCGCGGGGCGAAGTCGCGGCCCGGCGCGTCGACTGCCCGGCGCCGCGCCGCCTGGTGCGGCTGCGCGGCGAGTTGCACGAGCTGCTCACCTCCCCCGACCACGACGACGTCGAGGACTGCTGGGTGCAGGCCACGCTGACGGACGCGGCGCGCCCGGCGCAGGCGATGGAGAAGCTGCGTCAGCGCTTCCCGCACACGCTCCAGCTGGCCTTCGAGCCGCAGAACCGCGCCGACGACGGCCTCGCCTCCTACGGCTCGCGCGTGCGTGGGCGGGACGACGGCGCGGTCGCGCTGGGCTTCGTCCGCCACGTGCGCGGCTCGGCGGCGAGCGAGTCGGAGTCGGCGCTGCTGGTCGCGGCGGTCGAGGCGGCGGCGCGGACCGAGGGGGACGACTGATGCGACTGCACCGGCTCACCGTCACGGCCTTCGGGCCCTTCGGCGGACGCGAGGAGGTGGACTTCGACGCGCTGGCCTCCGGCGGGCTCTTCCTGCTGGCGGGCCCGACGGGCGCGGGCAAGACGAGCGTGCTGGACGCCGTCTGCTTCGCCCTCTACGGCTCGGTCCCCGGCAGTCGTGGCCGGGCCCGCAGCCTGCGCAGCGACCACGCCGCGGCCGGGCAGCTGACCGAGGTCGAGCTCGAACTGACGCTGGGCGGCCGACGGTTGCGCATCCTGCGGCGCCCCGAGCAGCACCGGCCCAAGCGTCGCGGGGAGGGCAGCACGCCGGAGAAGGCGCAGACCCTGCTCAGTGAGTGGTCGGCCGAGCTCGACGAGTGGCGTCCGCGCAGCGGCTCGCACCAGGAGATCGGCGCGGAGCTGCAGCAGCTGATCGGCATGAGCCGGGACCAGTTCTGCCAGGTCGTGCTGCTGCCGCAGGGCGAGTTCGCCCGGTTCCTGCAGGCCAACGCGCAGGAGCGCAGGGAGCTGCTGGGCCGCCTCTTCGACACCGGCCGCTTCGGCGCGGTGGAGGCGTGGCTGACGGAGCGTCGGCAGCGCTGCGAGAAGGAGGCCCAGTCCGTCCAGGCCGACATCGCCGCCCGGGTGGAGCGCCTGTCCGAGGCTGCCGGGGAGCTCGCCCCGGCCGCTACCGTGCCCGAGGGGGTTCCGGCGCCGGACGAGGCGCTCGCCTGGGCGGCGGCGCTGCGCGAGGGTGCCGCGCTGCGGCAGGAGGTGGCGGAGGTCCGCCACACCCTGGTCGCCGAGCGCCGCGCGGCGGCGGACGAACGCCTGCGCGCGACACAGGAGCTGTTCGACCGTCAGCAACGCCACCGGCGTGCGCTGGACACGCGCGACGCCCTGGTCGCCGAGCAGCCCGCCCAGCAGGAGCGGGAGCAACGCCTCGCCCGCGCCGAGCGGGCCGCCACGGTCACCCCGCTGCTGCGCCGCCTGGCCGAGGCCGAGCGGGAGGCCGAGCGGGCCGCCACGGCCCGCGAGCGGGCGCTCAACGCGCTCACCGCGCTCCCGGCTGAGCTCCGCGACGCCGACGTTCGTGCCGCCGATGTGCGCGACGCCAACGTGCGTGCTGCGGATCTCCGCGCCAAGGAGCGCGAAGCGCTGGGCCGTACCGGGGAGTTGCGCGCCCTGCTCCAGGCCGAGCAGCGGCAGGCGGCGATCGTCCGCGAGGCGCAGCAGTTGGAGCGACGCGCTGCCGACGCCGAGGACGAGCGGTCCGAGGCCGAGGCCTGGCTCGCCGACGAGTGGCCGCGCGAACGCCAGGCCGCCCAGCGTCACGCGGAGGCCGCGCGCGAGGCGGCCACCGGCCGGGACGCGCTCGCCGAGCGGCTGCGTGCCGCCGCGCAGCGGCTGGAGGCCGGTCAGCGCCGGGACGGGCTGTCCGCGCGGGTCGCCACGGGCGAGCGCGCAGTGGCCGGGCTGCGCGAGCAGCGTTCCGTCGTACACGAGTCCTGGCTGGAGCTGAAACAGCGCCGGATCGAGGGCATGGCCGCCGAGTTGGCCGCCCGGTTGCAGCCGGGCGAGCCGTGCGCGGTCTGTGGGGCCACCGAACACCCGCGCCCCGCCGAGGCCGCGCCGGACCAGGTCACCCCCGAGGCGGAGCGGACGGCCGAGGCCGCCTACCGCGCGGCGGAGCAGCAGTTCCACGAGGCCGAGCAGCAGTTGGCGCGCCTCGCTGCCGACTCGGCCGCCGCTGAGGCCCTCGCCGACAGCCGCGCCACGGCCCAGCTGGCCCAGGAGGCCGAGACGCTGCGGCGCGAGCACGCCGACGCCGAGCGGGCCGAGGCCGCAGGTCTGGCCGCCGCACGGCAGTTGGAGCGGCTGGAGCGCGAGCACGAGCGGCGTTCGGCGGCGCTCTCGTCCGCACGCGAGACCCTGGCCGCCGCGGAGGAGGCACTCTCCCGGCTCACCGCCGAACGCGAGCAGCTCGACGTCCGGCTTGCCGAGGCCCGCGCCGGAGCGCCCTCGGTGGCGGCCCGGATCGCCGCGCTGGAGGCCCGGGGCGCGCTGCTGGGCCAGGCTGCCGAGGCGGTCACCGCCGCGTCCGCTGCGGCGGACGCGGCGTCAACGGCCCGTGCGGCGGCGGAGGAGGAGTGCACGGCGGTCGGTTTCCCGTCCCCTGCGGAGGCGCAGCACGCCGCGCTCGGCGCGGCCGAGGCGGACGCCCTGCGAGCGGCCGTCACGCGCCACGGCGAGGGCCTGGCCCGTACCCGCGCGGAGGCGGCGTCCCCGGAGCTCGTCGCCGCGGCGGCGCTGCCGGAGGCCGATCCCGCCGTCGACCAGGCGCGGGCGGCGGCAGTGGAGGCCGCGCTCTTCGACGCGCACGCCGCGCTGGAGAGCGCGACGCACCGGGTCGCCCAACTCGCCCGGCTCAGCGGGCAGCTGGTCGAGGACGTCACCCGCCTGCGCCCGTTCGCTGAGCGGCTGGCCACGGCGACGGAGCTGTCCCAGCTGGTCGCGGGCACGAGCCGGAGCAACGAGCTGCGGATGTCGCTGGAGAACTACGTGCTGGCCGCACGGCTGGAGCAGATGGCCGCGTCGGCGGGCCTGCGACTGGCCGCGATGTCCGGCGGCCGGTACACCCTGGAGCACACCGACGCCCGCTCCCGCAACAACGCCCGCTCCGGGCTCGGCCTCCAGGTCCTGGACGCCTGGACCGGCCGCTACCGCGATACCTCGACCCTGTCCGGCGGCGAGTCCTTCTTCGCCTCCCTGGCCCTCGCGTTGGGCCTGGCCGACGTGGTGACGGACGAGGCGGGCGGCATGCCCCTGGACACCCTCTTCGTCGACGAGGGCTTCGGCTCGCTCGACGCGGACGCGCTGGAGGAGGTCATGTCCGTCCTCGACTCACTGCGCGAGCGGGACCGTGCGGTCGGCATCGTCAGCCACGTCTCGGAGCTGCGGGACCGGATCCCGAACCAGTTGCACGTCCGGAAGGGGCGAGCAGGGTCGCGGTTGAGCCAGACAGAGTGCTGAGCCAGGCGGGGTGTGTTCAGCCAGGCGGAGTAGAGCCACCTCTTCCAAGCGGGGGCCTAAGCGTCAGTCCGTCAGCGCCTCGACCACCGCCCGGAGTGCAACGTCAGCCCCGCCGACGATCGCGTCGCCGTGTCCGAAGCAGGCGACGTCGACGGAGTCGAGCTGCGGCAACCGCTTCAGCGACTCCCCCGCCTGCCTGCGGTTGACGTTGAAGATCCCGCGCATAGTGTGGCCCTCCACGTTGGCGACCGTGTCGCCGAGGAAGAGCACGCCGTGCGGCGGCAGGTGGTAGGCCGCGCTGCCCGGGGTGTGGCCCGGGAGGGCCACCACGCGGGTGCCACCGCCGACGTGGAGGGTGTCGCCTTCGTCCAGATCGGTGATCGCCTTGACGGGCGGCACGTCCGGCATGGGAGCCAGGTTGGCGTGGAACTCGCGCTCCCACTCCGGCGCGTCGGAGAGGTCCGGCGGGATCACCGGCTGCTCACCTCGGACGACCGCGGCGTCGAGGCGGTGGGCGAGAACCTCCACCCCGCCCCAGGCGGCCACCTCCGCCGCCGCGCCCGCGTGGTCGCGGTGGAAGTGGGTGAGCAGCAGCCGACGCACGTCGCCCGGATCGGCGCCGAGCTCACGCACGGCTGCCGCGATCCCGGGGCCGGAACCGGCGGGACCGGCGTCGATCAGGGTCAGCGTGCCGTCGTCGTCCCGCCAGACGAAGCCCTGACCCACCCAGAAGTTCAGCTGGTGCAGGCGACCCGGCAACAGCTCGACGATCTCGATGTCCGTCTCCATGACCTCACCGTAGGCCGGGGACGGTCCGCCTGGCCGGAATCGTTCGCCGACGGCGCAACGGGTGTTGCCTGGGGTGGAACGCGAAGAGGCCCCTGCCGCACGGGGGGACGGGAGGGGCCTCGGCACTCATGGTACGAGCTGTCGGACCGTCAACAATGCCAAATCCACGTCAGGATTCACTGAGCCATCGATCACTGGCAAGGTTGACGGTCCCATCCGTATGGTTCGTGCCCGCTATTTCGCCAAACCGGCGCGTCGCAGGGCGTCCGCCATCGCGCTGTTGGCGATCCCGCCGTCGCGCGGGGCCGGAGTGCGGCGGTCGCCGCCGCGACGGTCCCGGTTGCCGCCCTGACCGCCCTGACCGCCTTGCCCGCCCTGGCCCTGGCCAGGGTTCTGGCCACCGCCCTGGCCGCTCTGACCGCCCTGGCGCTGGCCACGGTTCTGCCCGCCGCCACCCTGGGCCTGGCCGCCCTGGCCGCCCGGACGCTGCCCGCCCTGACGCTGGCCGCGCGGGCCCCGGTCGCCGCGCTCGCCACGCTCGCCACGGTCTCCGCGCTCCCCGCCCGCCTGGGCGTCGTCGTCCAGACGCAGCGTCAGCGAGATGCGCTTGCGCGGGATGTCCACGTCCATCACCTTCACGGTGACGATGTCGCCGGACTTGACCACCTCGCGCGGGTCCTTGACGAAGGTCTTCGACAGCGCGGAGACGTGGACCAGGCCGTCCTGGTGGACGCCGATGTCGACGAAGGCGCCGAAGGCGGCGACGTTGGTGACCGTACCCTCCAGGACCATGCCCGGGGTGAGGTCGCCGAGCTTCTCCACGCCCTCCTTGAAGGCGGCCGTCTTGAAGGCCGGACGCGGGTCGCGACCGGGCTTCTCCAGCTCGCCCAGGATGTCGACGATCGTCGGCACACCGAAGGTGTCGTCAGCGAAGTCGGTCGGCCTGAGCGCACGCAGCTTCGCGCCGTCGCCGATCAGCGCCTTGAGGTCGCCACCGGTCGCGGTCAGGATCCGGCGGACCACCGGGTACGCCTCCGGGTGGACGCTGGAGCCGTCCAGCGGGTCCTCGCCGCCGGGGATCCGGAGGAAGCCCGCGCACTGCTCGAAGGCCTTCGGGCCGAGCCGCGCGACGTTCTTCAGCTCCTTGCGGCTGCGGAACGGACCGTTGGCGTCGCGGTGGGCGACGATGTTGTCCGCCAGGCCCGCGCCGATGCCGGAGACGCGGGTCAGCAGCGGCGCGGAGGCCGTGTTGACGTCCACGCCGACGCCGTTGACGCAGTCCTCGACCACCGCGTCCAGCGAACGCGACA
This sequence comes from Streptacidiphilus sp. BW17, assembly GCF_041262485.1. Taxonomy (NCBI): domain Bacteria; kingdom Bacillati; phylum Actinomycetota; class Actinomycetes; order Kitasatosporales; family Streptomycetaceae; genus Streptacidiphilus; species Streptacidiphilus sp. BW17. The sequence goes on from NZ_JBGCCR010000023.1 coordinate 20,013, forward strand.
GCTTGGTCTCGGAGATGTCGTGCTGGTACTGGCCGACGCCGATCGACTTGGGGTCGATCTTGACCAGCTCGGCCAGCGGGTCCTGCAGGCGGCGGGCGATGGAGACCGCGCCGCGGATGACGACGTTGAGCTCCGGCAGCTCCTGCGATGCGAAGGCGGAGGCCGAGTAGACCGACGCGCCCGCCTCGGAGACGACGGCCTTGGTGAGCTTCAGCTCCGGGTGACGCTTGATCAGGTCCAGCGCCAGCTTGTCCGTCTCGCGGGAGGCGGTGCCGTTGCCGATGGCGATCAGGTCCACCTGGTGCTGGGCGCAGAGCTTGGCCAGCGTGGCGATCGACTCGTCCCACTTGTTGGCCGGGACGTGCGGGTGGATGGTGTCGTGCGCGACGACCTTGCCGGTCGCGTCGACGACGGCGACCTTGACGCCGGTGCGGAAGCCCGGGTCCAGGCCGAGCGTGGCGCGGGTGCCGGCGGGGGCGGCGAGCAGCAGGTCGCGCAGGTTGGCGGCGAAGACGCGCACCGCCTCGTCCTCGGCCTCGGTGCGCAGGCGCAGCCGCAGGTCGATCCCGAGGTGGACCAGGATCCGGGTGCGCCACGCCCAACGGACGGTGTCCTTGAGCCACTTGTCGGCCGGACGGCCGCGGTCGGCGACGTCGAAGCGGTTGGCGATCCGGGACTCGTAGCCGCCGGGGGCCTCCGCGTCGGCCTCGTCGGCGTAGGGCTCCATGGTGAGTTCGAGCACGTCCTCCTTCTCCCCGCGCAGCATGGCCAGCACGCGGTGGGAGGGCAGCTTGACGTAGGGCTCGGCGAAGTCGAAGTAGTCGGCGAACTTGGCGCCGTCCTGCTCCTTGCCGTCGCGGACCTTGGCGGCCAGCCGACCGCGTCCCCACATCCGCTCGCGCAGCTCGCCGATCAGGTCGGCGTCCTCGCCGAAGCGCTCGACCAGGATGGCGCGGGCGCCGTCGAGCGCGGCTGCGGCGTCGGCGACGTTCTCGCCGAGGTAGGCGGCGGCCTCCGTCTGCGGGTCGCGCGTCGGGTCGCCGAGGAGGGCGTCGGCGAGCGGCTCCAGGCCGTTCTCGCGGGCGATCTGGGCCTTGGTGCGGCGCTTGGGCTTGAACGGGAGGTAGATGTCCTCCAGGCGCGCCTTGGAGTCGGCGGCGCGGATCTGCGCCTCCAGGGCCTCGTCGAGCTTGCCCTGGCTGCGGATCGACTCCAGGATCGCGGCCCGGCGCTCCTCCAGCTCGCGCAGGTAGCGCAGGCGCTCCTCGAGCGTGCGCAGCTGGGCGTCGTCGAGCGACCCCGTCGCCTCCTTGCGATACCGGGCGATGAAGGGGACGGTCGCCCCTCCGTCGAGCAGTTCCACGGCGGACTGCACCTGTGCGGGACGGACGCCGAGTTCCTCGGCGATGGTCTGCTCAATGGACAGGGTCACTCTTGGTTACCGCTCTCTCGCTGGATACGTGCGGCGCCATTCTGTCCCGACCGGCGCGGCGAGGAAAACCACCTCGCGTTCGGGCGGGTCGCGGTGTCACGATCACGCCATGCACATCCGCGAGGCCACGGACGCCGACTGGGCGTCGATCTGGCCCTTCTTTCATGAGATCACGGCGGCCGGAGAGACCTTCACCTACCCGACCGACGTCGACGAGCCGACGGGCCGCGCGATGTGGATGGTCCGCGCGCCGGGCCATGTCGTTGTCGCGGTGGACGACGACGGCACGGTGCTCGGCACGGCCAACATGTACGCCAACAAGATGGGCCCGGGCGCGCACATCGCCAGCGGCAGCTTCATGGTCGCCGCTGAGTACTCCGGCCACGGCGTCGGCCGCGCGCTCTGCACCTACCTGCTGGCCTGGGCGCGCGAACACGGCTTCCGCGGGGTCCAGTTCAACGCGGTAGCGGCCAGCAACACCCGTGCGGTGAAGCTCTACGAGTCGCTCGGCTTCGAGGTCATGACCACGATCCCGGAGGGCTTCCGCCACCCGACGCTGGGCTATGTGGGGCTGCACATCATGTACGTGAGGCTGTGACGAACGTGCGGGACTGGGATTCGCTCACCCTCGCCGAGCAGACCCTGCTGCGCGCGGGGGCACGGAATCTCCTCGCGGCGTGGACGCCCGAGCACTACTCCACGGCGCAGCGGTGGGTCGGAGACGCGGACGCACCGTTGCGCAGCCTGACGACGGAGGAGTCGCGTGAGCGGGCGACCGAGCTGATGCCGGTCGCACTCGACCTCCACGAGCGTGGTGAGCTCTTCGTCGCCAAGGCCACGGGCCAACCCTGGGCCTACACACACGAATTGCTGCCGCCGACCGAACAACGCGCGTTCCTCGCCGATCCGGAGAACTGGCTCGTGAAGCCGGCCACCGAGCCTGCAGGGCGTCGCATCGCCCTCGCCGTCCAACCGGCGTTGCGCGAGCATCTGACCGCCGTCGTGGACCGCCTCGACCCGAAGGACCATCCCACGCTGAGCGCCGACGAGCACGAGCACATGATCTGTGCCTTCGAGTACAGCGGCTGGCTGACCGGCCCGTACGGCATCTGGCAGGAGATGCGGCAGGGGCTCGACGAGGCCGCTCGGCTGGCGTTCGTCGACGAACAGGTGGCCCCGCTGCTCCCACTGGTCCGCAACGGCTGGATCGAGGTCCGCCATGTGGCCGCCACCGACTCAGCGGACTACACCGTGATCCCCCTGGAGCAACTGCGCACGGCGCTGGCCGACCCTGCGATCCGCTACGAAGGCGACGATTGGGGCATCGGCGTCACCTGCGGCCTGACCTTCGCCGGTGTCGCGGTCTCGCGCCGGCCCAGGTAGACCTCAGCGCACGGCCGTCAGTCCTGGTAGAGGCGCAGGCCGGAGGTATCGACTGACCACGGCCCGACGGCGATGCGGTCACCGAAGGCGAAGGGGACCGCTTTGCGGTAGCGGATTCCGTCCGGCCCGTGGCTGGGCTCGGAATAGACGATGCCGTCACCCTTGCGCGGATCGACGATCAGATAGAGCGGCACGCCCATCGCCGGGTAGTCCCGCGCCTTGACCTCCAGGGCATTGCGCGGGTTGCTCGGGGACACGACCTCGGCCGCAAGCAGCACGATGCGGCTGCTGACCCGGCTTCCCACGGAGTCAACCTCGGACTCGGGCACCACCATCAGGTCAGGAACCTTACGCAGCCCGTGACCGGGTCCTCCGTGTCCGTGTCGGAGAACGCGGCAACGCTCGGGTCCTGCTGTTCGATCTGACGACGGAGCCGCACCACGTTGACCCCGAGCTGACCGCTGGGGCTCATCATCATCACGGTGACCTGGCCGTCGGTGATCTCGACCTTCCAGTGCTCCTACTGACGGTCGGTCACCTCGGCCAGCTCGTCCGCGACGGCGCGCAGCCGAACGATCTCCTCCACAGCCAGCTGGGGACGGTCGTCGGTCATGCATCGAGCCTATAGCCGTCCCGGTCCACGCCTCCTCAGCGCGGCACGACCGCCAACTGGCGCGACTGCGCGACCAGGCGGTCGCGGGAGTCCCAGATCTCGCAGTCCTCCTCCAGGTAGCCGCCCGCGAGGTTGCGGGTGGAGTGGGTCACGCGGAGCCAGCCCGGGGCGGGGAGGGCGCGGATGTGGGCGGTGAGTTCGACGGTCGGGGTCCAGCCGAAGAGGCCGAGGTCGAAGGTGACCGGCGGGAGTGCGTCGAGGGCGAAGAGGAGCGAGAGCGGGTCGGACTCGCGGCCGTCGGCGAGGCGGAGCCAGCCCTGGAGGCGGCCCTCGCCCGAGGGCTTGCCGAGGGCCCAGCCGACGTAGGCGGGGTCGAGGCGCAGGTCGATCCGCTCCAGCAGGTTGGCGGAGGCGAGGAACTCCGGCGGGGCATGCTCGGTGCCGATGCACTGCTCGACCGGGGGCAGCTGCGGCGGGGTCGCGCTGGTGCGGACGTCCTCGTCGGCGCGGGCCAGGTCGCCGAAGTGGGCCAGCACGCGCAGCCGTTCGAGCGGGAGGCCCTCGTCGTCGGCCTGCAGCAGCGAGGCCTGTCCGGTGGAGTGGCTGCGGGCGGTGCGGACGGTCTCGACGCGGAGCTCGGCCGGGCCGGGGCGGGAGGCGCTGACGTAGTAGCCGCTGACCGAGACGGGGTACGGGTGCGAAGCCCCTGCTGCCGCGAAGTGCTCCCCCACGGCGCGCGCCGCGAGGGAGAGCAGCAGGCCGCCGTTGATGCCGCCGCCGATCTGCCAGCCCTTGTCCAGCTCGGCGTCGAAGACGCTGGTGGTCGCGGCCATCGTCCCGGCCGTCGTCCCGGCGGCCTCGTCGGGACGGCGGACGACGGCGGTGCCCTCGTCGAACTCGCTCACGGTGCACTCTCCCATAAGTTACTTATCAGTAGCTAACTACACCTTCGCTTCCAACGTCAAGACGCATCTGCTACCACCACAGACATGCTTCCTTATGCGCTGGACGGACGGGTGGCCATCGTGACGGGCGCCGGCAGCGGCATCGGGCGGGCGACCGCCCGGGTGCTGGCCGAGGCGGGGGCGCGCGTCGTCTGCGCCGACCTCGACGGCGAGGCCGCCACCGCGACGGCGAAGGAGTGCGACGGCATCCCGGCCGCCGTGGACGTCTCCCGCCGGGCGGCCGTCTTCGCGCTGGTCGAGAGCACCGCCGAGCAGCAGGGCAGGCTCGACATCCTCTGCAACGTCGCCGGGGTGATCCGCACCGGGCTGGTCGTCGACGTCCCCGAGGAGGACCTCGACGCGGTGATGGACGTCAACTTCAAGGGCACCTTCCACGCTTGCCAGGCGGCGGCGCGGATCATGTGCGCGCAGGGCGGCGGAGCCATCGTCAACACCGCGTCGGGCGCGGTGGACAGCGCCACGCCCGCGATCATGAGCTACTCGGCCTCCAAGGCCGCCGTGGTCCAGCTCACGAAGAACCTGGCCGCCGAGGTCGGCCGCTACGGCGTGCGGGTCAACGCGGTCGCACCCGGACTGGTGCGCACCGCGATGACCGCGCGTCACTACCTGCGCCCCGACGGCAGCGTGGACGAGGCCGCCCGCGCCGCCGGGGAGAAGCCGCTGCGGCGGATGTCGCCGCTCGGGCTGATCGGCGAGCCCGAGGACATCGCCTACGCCTTCCACTACCTGGTCAGCGATGCCGCCCGGTTCGTGACCGGACAGATCCTGCGTCCCAACGGCGGCGTGGCGATGCCCTGGTGAGGGCTTCTCCGATACCTCAGCGCCCGCGCAGCTCGCGGTAGCGGGTGGCCAGGCCGGCCGTGGAGGAGTCGAGCGCGGTAAGGCCGGTGCCGTCGACGAGCGCGGGCTCGATCCACTTGGCCAGGACCTTGCCGAGCTCGACGCCCCACTGGTCGAAGGAGTCGATGTTCCAGATCGCGCCCTGGACGAAGACCTTGTGCTCGTAGAGCGCGATCAGCTGGCCCAGCACGGACGGGGTCAGCTCGCCGGCCAGGATGGTCGTGGTCGGGTGGTTGCCGCGGAAGGTCTTGTGCGGCACCAGCTCCTCCGCGACGCCCTCGGCGCGGACCTCCTCCGGCGTCTTGCCGAAGGCCAGCGCCTGGCCCTGGGCGAAGAGGTTGGCCATCAGCAGGTCGTGCTGCGCGACCAGGCCGGGCGCCAGGTCGGCGACCGGGCGGGCGAAGCCGATCAGGTCGGCCGGGATCACCTTGGTGCCCTGGTGCAGCAGCTGGTAGTACGCGTGCTGGCCGTTGGTGCCGGGCGTGCCCCAGACGACCGGGCCGGTCTGCCAGTGCACCGGCTCGCCGTCGCGCTGCACCGACTTGCCGTTGGACTCCATGTCCAGCTGCTGCAGATAGGCGGTGAACTTGGACAGGTAGTGCGAGTACGGCAGCACGGCGTGCGCCTGCGCGTCGAAGAACGCCCCGTACCAGACGCCGAGCAGGCCGAGCAGCAGCGGCACGTTCTGCTCCGGCGGCGCGGTGCGGAAGTGCTCGTCGACCAGGCGGAAGCCCTCCAGCATCTCCTCGAACGCCTCCGGGCCGATGGCGATCATCAGCGAGAGCCCGATGGCGGAGTCGAAGGAGTAGCGACCGCCGACCCAGTCCCAGAACTCGAACATGTTGGCCACGTCGATGCCGAACTTCTCCACCTCGGTGGCGTTGGTCGACAGCGCGACGAAGTGCTTGGCCACGGCGCTCTGGTCGGCGCGCAGCTCGGTGAGCAGCCAGTTGCGGGCGCTGGTGGCGTTGGTGACGGTCTCGATGGTGGTGAAGGTCTTCGAGGCGACGATGAAGAGCGTCTCCTCGGCGTCCAGGTCGCGCACGGCCTCGTGCAGGTCGGCGCCGTCGACGTTGGAGACGAAACGCACCGTCAGGTCGCGGTCGCTGAAGCTGCGCAGCGCGTCGTAGGCCATGGCCGGACCCAGATCGGAGCCGCCGATGCCGATGTTGACGATGTTGCGGATCCGCTTGCCGGTGTGACCGGTCCACTCCCCCGAGCGGACCCGGCGGGCGAAGTCGGCCATCTTGTCGAGCACGGCGTGGACTTCGGGGACCACGTTGACGCCGTCGACCTCGATCACCGCGTCACGCGGCGCGCGCAGCGCGGTGTGCAGCACGGCGCGGTTCTCGGTGATGTTGATCTTCTCGCCGCGGAACATGGCGTCCCGGAGGGCCTCCACCCCGCGCACCTGCGCGAGCTGGCGCAGCAGCGCGAGGGTCTCGTCGGTGACGAGGTGCTTCGAGTAGTCGACGTGCAGGTCGCCGACCTGCAGGGTGTAGGACTCGCCACGCTTGGGATCCTCGGCGAACAGCGTGCGCAGGTGGGTGTCCCCCAGCTCCGCGCGGTGTTCGCGCAGCGAGTCCCAGACCGGCAGCTGGTCCAGACGCGTTCCCTCAGCCATGCGCACTACTCCATCCTGGATTCGGTCGTCGGAACGAGCCTATGCGTTCGAGCAGACGGGAGGTTGCAACCCGATAGGGGCGCGGGGAACTGCGCGCGAAAGCGCGGATGTGAGCCTCTGTTACAGCGCGGGGAAGTTGCAGTGTCCTCAGTTACCGTCCGGCGACCGTCAACGGCAGACTCAAGCGGACCTTGAACCCGCCGTCCGCCGTCGGCCCGGCCGCGAGCGTGCCGCCGAGCAGCGCGGCGCGTTCGCGGAGCCCGACGATGCCGTGGCCGCCGCCGGGCAGCGGCTCCCATGACGCCACGGCGTGTTCCGCCGGATCCGGGGCGATCTCCAGCGGCGCGCCGTTCGTCACGGCGACGCGCAACGAGTCGTCGCGGAGCTCCACGCGGACCTGCGTCTCCGCGCCCGGCGCGTGCTTGCGGGCGTTGGTGAGGGCCTCCTGGACCGTGCGGTACGCGGCGCGTTCGATCGGTTCGGGCAGGACCGGCATGTCGCCCTGCGCGTAGCCGACGACCTCCAGCTCGGCCCCCGCCTCGGACTCCGCGACCAGGCGCGGCAGATCGGTCAGGCGCGGCTGCGGGACCAGCTCGGTCGGGCCCGCGCCCGCCGCCCGCAGCACGAGGATCATGCTGCGCAGCTCCTCCAGTGTCGCGACCGCCAGGCCGCGCATCGTGCCGGCGGCCTCGCGGACGTCCGGGTCCTTCGCGGTGACCTGGAGCGCGCCCGCCTGGACCGCGATCAGTCCGGCCTGGTGCGAGACGACGTCGTGCATCTCGCGGGCGATCCGCGCCCGTTCGCGCGCGATGACCGTCTGCGCGTGCAGTTCGCGTTCGTGGTCGCGCAGGGTGGCCAGCTCGACGATCCGCGCGGAGAGCGCCTCCCGCGTCTGCAGCAGCAACCCGAGCGCGGTCGGTCCTATCGAGAACATCACGGCATAGATCAGCTGCTGGATGTGGTCGCTGGCCGACTCGGTCATGACCTTGCTGAGCGGCCACGGCAGGAAGATGCCGATGCCGACGACGGTCGCCGCGACCCACGCCTGCCAGTCCACCCGGCGTGAGCGGGCGACCGTGTAGAGGGCGACCAGCGACGCGACCAGCGCGGTTCCGGCGAAGAGGCCGGTGAGGGTGCCGAAGAGGACCAGTCGGGGCCAGCGGCGACGGCCGGCCAGCACCACGCAGGAGACCATGGAGGCCCAGAAGGTCCAGTCCTTCGAGCCCGGGTAGTTCAGCCCGGCGTCCAGGAACGCCGCAGCCATCAGCACCAGGGTGACCGCGGCGTCGCGCAGCGGCTTCGGCAGCCGCATCACCCACGCCTTGACCCGTCTGCTGAAACGAACGGCCCAGAGCTTGAGCCGACGTCTCACAGTTCGCTCTCCTCGATCAGGCCCGCCCGCTCGGCCAGCACGGCCGCCTGGATCCGGTTGGTGACGCCCAGTTTGGTGAGCACGGCGCTCACGTAGTCCTTGACGGTGGCGGCGCCGAGGTGCATCCGGGCGCCGATCTCGACGTTGGAGAGGCCGTGGCCGAGGAAGCCGAGGACCTGACGCTCGCGGTCGGTGAGGGTCTCCACCGCGGCGGCGGCCGGGTGGTCGTTCTTCCGGCGGGTCTGGCCGAGGCGGCGCAGCACGGGAGTGGAGAGGCAACCGGCTCCGGTGGAGACCGCGCGGACGGAGCGGGCCAGCACCTCCGGCTCGGTGTCCTTGAGCAGGAAGCCGCTGGCACCCAGCCGCAGCGCCTGGTCGAGGTACTCGTCGGTGTCGAAGGTGGTCAGCATGGCGACGTACGGCGCGTCGGGCAGCTCGCGGATGCGGCGCAGCAGCGTCAGGCCGTCGACGTCGGGCATCCGGATGTCCAGCAGTACCACGTGCGGTTGGTGGCGACGCACCTCGGCGACGGCCTCGATGCCGGAGCAGGTCCCGACCACTTCGATGTCCGGTGCGGTGTTCAGGATCATCGCCAGGCCGGAGCGGATCAGCGCCTCGTCGTCGACGATCATCGCCCTGATCGGACTGCCCGCTTGCGAGGGAACCACGTGCCTGTTTCCTACCCTGTGCGTTCCAGCCTGCGATGGGAGAACCCCGCGCGACCGTACCTCAGGGTTCATATTTATGAAAATCGAACCCCCGATCGGCGGTGGGATCACCTCCGAACGGGGGTGCCGGTTCCGGTTCGAGTACGACCATGATGGCCGAGCTGCACGGCAACGTGCCAGGTGGCGGGCACTACGGGGGGGTGCCCGTCTCCACGGGACCTTCGCGGGCGCCCGATTTTTTCGATTGATCCCATTTTGTTGCTGCCCGTTGGTCTTTCAGCCGTATGGCTACTACGCCCGATTTGTCAGCATTTGTCATACAGAAGGCGTAAGCGTCGCGACAGGTTCCGCCGCGACGACGCGACGCCGGCCCAGCGCGTTCCCGACCGACACGAGCACCGCGCCGACGGCGAGGAACCCCGTACTGGGAGAGCGCGGCGGCGGTCAGCCCGCCGAACTCCGAGCGCGCAACCGCGACCACGCGCCGCTCCGTCTGTTCCCGCATACCGCTCCCGGCGTTCGGTCCGACGACCGGTCCGGCGATCATCTTCTCCGATGATGGGAGCATTTCGGGCGAATGAGGAGATGTCACGTCACGCCAAGACCGCCGACGGCTGGTCAGTCGGTGAAGCCGCCCTCGGCGAGGAGGGTGTCGATGCGGGTGCGGTGGGCGGCTTCCCAGGAGTCGAGGGATTCCGTCGCCTCCTTGGCCAGCTTGGCGCGGGCGGCGGTGAGGATCTCGGTGGTCCGGGCGTGTGGGGTGACGACGATGCCCTCCTCGTCGGCGACGACCAGGTCGCCCGGGTGGACGGTGACACCGCCGCAGGTGACGGGCGCGCCGAAGGGGCGGACGGCCCGCTTGGTGCCCGGGATCGGGACGACGCCGCGGGCGAGGACGGGGAAGCCCATGGCGCGGATCTCCGCGAGGTCGCGGATGACGCCGTCGAGGACGAACCCGGCGATGCCGCGGCGCTGTGCCACCGCGCAGACGTTGCCGCCGGCGAGGGCGAAGTCGGTGTCGCCGCCCGCGTCGACGACCACGACGGAGCCGGCCGGGGCTCGGTGGATGGCGGCGTGGAGCATCAGGTTGTCGCCCGGCGGACAGCTGACCGTGAAGGCCGGACCGGCCAGGCGCGGCATCGGCGCGTAGAGCGGGCGGATGGCGTGGTCCATGACCTGCGCGCGGCCCAGCAGGTCGGCAAGGGTGGTGGGCGGCAGCGCGGCGAAGTCGGCAGTCGCAGCGGAGCCGACGGCGTCGGTCATGGCGTCGGTCATGTGGTCACGCTAACGGGCGATGGACCACGCGGCGTCCGAGCTGCCCGAAATCGATTCGTGCCGGCTGCGGTCCTGGTCGTAACGTCAGGAGGATGACGATGAACGTGCTCTCGGTGAACGTCGGCCGGGCCCGGTCGAACCCGTGGAAGGGGATCGAGGCCACCGGCATCGACAAGCAGGCCGTGGACGGTCCGGTCGCCGTCACCGTGCCGGGCCCCAAGGGCAGCGGCGAGGTGGGGCTGGCCGGGGACCGCGTCTACGACGTCGACCACCACGGCGGGCCCGACCAGGCCGTCTACGCCTACGCGCGCGAGGATCTGGACCGCTGGGAGCCCGAGCTCGGGCGGACGCTGCCGAGCGGCGTCTTCGGCGAGAACCTGACCACCGTCGGCGTCGACGTCAACGGGGCGCTGATCGGCGAGCGTTGGCGGATCGGGCGGGACCTGGTGCTGGAGGTGTCCGCGCCGCGCGTGCCGTGCTTGACGTTCCAGGGGTGGCTGCAACGTGCCGGCTGGATCAAGCGGTTCACCGAGGCGGCGGTGCCGGGCGCGTACCTTCGCGTGGTCACGCCCGGCGAGGTCCAGGCCGGTGACCCGGTCGTCGTCGAGCACCGGCCGGACCACGACGTGACGGTGGCCCTCGCCTTCCGTGCGGTGACGCGCGAGCCGGAGCTGCTGTCCCGGCTCCTGGCGGCCGACGCGCTGCCCGCGAAGACCCGTGCCAAGATCCGTTCCCGGCTCGGCATCGAGGACTGAGCCGAGAGGACCGGGCCGAGAGGACTAGCCAAGGCGGCGGGGCCTACTCCGGCAGCGAGGCCAGGAAGTCGGTCAGGGCCGCGTTGACCTCGGCCGGGCGCTCCTGCTGGGTCCAGTGGCCGCAGCCCGGGAGGGTGATCGTCGGGCGCAGCGTCGGGTTGAGCGCCTGGAGTGCGGGCAGCAGCTGGTCCATGCCGGGGAACGCGCCGACCAGGTCGCGGTCGCCGAGCACGTAGAGCGCGGGGACCTGGATCGGCAGACCGTCCCAGGCAGCGGACAACTCCCAGTTGCGGTCCAGGTTCCGGTACCAGTTCAGGCCGCCGGTGAAGCCGTTGCGCGCGTACTCCGCGGCGAAGGTCGCGATGTCGGACTCGGTGAGCCAGTCCGGGAGTTCCTTCGGCTCGCCGAGCGAGTCGAGGAAGCGTCCGCTGTCCGGCAGCAGCGGCTGCGGGGGCGGGTCGGTGAGCGGGTTGTCGCCGCTCGCACCGTAGAGGAAGCGCCGGAAGACCTCGTCCGCCGGCGTGCCGTTGAACTCGGTGTCGGCTCCGCCCGGACGGCAGAAGTAGGTCCAGTAGAAGCGCCCGTCGAACATCGCGTCCATCGCGGCGAGCGGCGCGACGTCCTGCGAGCGCGGCTGCGGCGGGACGCTCAGGCCGACCACGCCGCGGACCAGGTCCGGACGCAGCTGCGCGGTCAGCCAGGCGACCGGCGCGCCCCAGTCGTGGCCGACGACGGCGAACCGCTGCGCGCCCAACTCCCGGACGAGTGCGACGACATCGCCGACCAGGTGCGGGAGCGTGTACGCCTCGACGGCTTCGGGCGCGTCGCTGCGGGCGAAGCCGCGCTGGTCGGGGGCGACGACGCGGTAGCCTTCGGCGGCCAGCGCGGGGAGTTGGTGCCGCCAGGAGTACCAGCACTCGGGAAACCCGTGCAGCAGCACCACCAGTGGACCGTCCGCCGGACCAGCCGCCGCGTAGTGCAGCGTGAGCCCGTTCACCCGGACGGTGTGGTGCTCGACGCCTTCGACGTGCGTCACCTCGGTCACGGCAGTCCCCTCCCCGCTTCGCGTCAAGTCAGGGTCAGACTATGCGGGTTGACGGGACATGTCACCAACTCACCAACCGTAGAGGCGGCGCAGGCGTTCCGCGACGACGAGGAAGCGCGGGCGGTCCAGCGCGCTGGCCTCGCGGCGCATGCCGGTGGGGTGGACGCGGAAGACGCGCTCCAGGTTGACCCAGGAGGCGCGGGCCTCGCGGTCCCAGGGGCCCTCGCCGAGGGCGACCCACTCGGCGACGTCGGCACCGGTGGTGGCGTCGTGACGCTTGCTCGTGAGTTCGACGGCCAGCAGCGTGCCGGTGTGCTCACGGGCCACGATCAGGACGGGACGGTCCTTGCCGCGTCCGTCGTTCTCCTCGAACGGGACCCAGGTCCAGACGATCTCGCCGGGGTCGGGCTGCCCGTCGTGCTGCGGCGAGTAGGAGGTGTGCACCGACCCGAGACGCCGCGGCTCCACCTGCACGGTTGCGGTGGAGCCGTAACGGCCGTGTTCCTGCTGGCTGTTCTCGGTGTGCTCACGGTTCTCGTGCTTGCCTGTCAGATTGAACATCACGACAGGCTACTTGCACGGCAGTTGCGCCGTGCTACCGCACCGCGGTGCTGCAGTGCTGCGATGCCGGAGCGCTCAGGCCTCGGCGACGTTCTTGACCAGGGAGATCTCGAACTCGAGCACGATCTTGTCGCTGACCAGGACGCCGCCGGTCTCCAGCGCGGCGTTCCAGGTGATGCCGTAGTCCTTGCGGCTGATGGCGTGCTCCCCCTCGAAGCCGAGGCGGTGGTTGCCGAACGGGTCGGTGGCCGAGCCCTCGAAGCTGAACGGGATGGCCACGGACTGCGTGACGCCGCGCACGGTCAGGTCGCCGGCCAGCTCCAGGCTCTCGCCGTCGAGCGTGGCGCCGGTCGAGCGGAAGGTGATGGTCGGGTGGTTGGCGACGTCGAGGAAGTCGTTGGCGCGCAGGTGACCGTCGCGGTCGGCGTTGCGGGTGTCGATGGAGTCGACCTCGATGGTCAGCTCGACCGAGGACTGCTCCGGCTTCTCCGCGTCGACCTGGACCGCACCGTTGAAGGCGTTGAAGGAACCACGGACCTTGGTGACCATGGCGTGACGGGCGACGAAGCCGATCCGGCTGTGGGCGGGGTCGATGCTGTAGCTGCCGGTCAGCGCGGGGGTGATGGCGGTAGTCATGGCGTTCCTCCTGGGACGGGCGGGGCCGATGTGGCCGGTGGTTGAACTTTCATCTACCACGATACCGGCCATGGATGACATGTCAACCATCGATGTAGAATGAATCCATGACCACCACGCCGCCTCCTCCCCCCGCATCCGCGACCGCAACCCCCGTTCCCGCCCCCACCCCCGCCGAGCCGCGCTGGCTCAGCCCGGACGAACAGCGCCTCTGGCGTACCTTCCTGCAGATGCAGAAGGAGCTGGAGGCCCAGCTCAGCCGCCAGATGCAGAGCGACTCGGAGCTGTCCATGGCCGACTTCTCGGTCCTGGTGCAGCTGACCGACGCGCCCGCCGGCCAGGCCCGGGTACTGGAGCTGGCCCGGGACCTGCGGTGGGAGAAGAGCCGGCTGTCGCACCACCTCACCCGGATGGTCAAGCGCGGCCTGATCGAGCGCGCCGAGTGCGAGAGCGACGGCCGCGGCTCGTTCGTGGTGATCACGGAGTCGGGCCGCCATGCGATCGAGGACGCCGCGCCCCGGCACGTCGAGACGGTCAGGAAGCTCTTCTTCGACCCGCTCAGCGAGGGCCAGCTCATCCAGCTCGGGGAGGTGGCGACGCGAATACTGGCCGCCATGCAGGGTTGCCCGGAGTCCGTTCCGGACAACTGAACAGCTGTCCGGGAACATACGGACCAGACGGGCCGGTGGACAGGCCGGTGAATGAACCGGTGGACGGACCAGAAGGAGCTGCGGCCATGGCACGGAAAGCGGCGCGCGCGACGGCTCAGGTGGAGCGGGAGCGCAAGTTCGAGGGCGACGCCGGGCACGGTTCCGGCTCCGGCGCCGCGGTCCGGCTGACCGGCCCGGCCCCGCTGCGCGGGGTCGCCAAGGGCGTCGCCGCCGACACCGAGCTGCTGGACGCCGTCTACTACGACACCCCGGACCGCCGACTGCTCTCCCGCCGGATCACGCTGCGCCGCCGCACCGGCGGCCACGACGCGGGCTGGCACCTCAAGCTGCCCACCGCCGACGGAGCGCGGCTGGAGCTGCACGTAGCGCTCGACGCCGCTGCGTCTGCGCCTCCGCCTGCCGCTGCGTCTGAGGCGGGTGTTCCGCACGTGCCCGACGAGCTCGCCGCGCGGGTCCGCGCGTACGTCCGCGAGGTCCCGTTGACGCCGGTCGCCCGGCTCCGGACCGTGCGGCACCGCACGCTGCTCCTGGACGACGCCGACCGGCCGCTGGTCGAGGTCGCCGACGACACGGTCACCGCAGAGCGCCTGGACCCGGACGGCACGGTGGTCGGCTCGTCGTCCTGGCGCGAGGTGGAGGCCGAACTGGTCGGCGGTGACGAGGCGCTGCTCGACGCGGTCGAGGCCCGGCTGCTCGCCGACGGCCTGCGGCGCAGCGCCAGCGCGTCCAAGGTGGCCCGCGCGCTCGGGCAGCCGACGAGGCCGGGATCAACCGCCCCCGCAGACCCGCAGCGCACGGGAACCGTCGGCGCGCTGGTCGCGACGCTGCTGCGGCAGCAGGTGGACCGCCTGCTCGCCTGCGACGCCGAGGTCCGTGTCGACGCGCCGGACGCCGTGCATCAGATGCGCGTCGCCGCACGGCGGTTGCGCAGCACGCTCCGGGTGTACGAGCGGCTTCTGCGGGTGGACGAGATCGCCTCCGTGGAGGAGGAGTTGCGGCAGCTCGGCCGGACGCTCGGCGTCGCGCGCGACCGCGAGGTGCTCGGCGAGCGGCTGCTGCGCGAGCTGGCAGAGCTCCGGCCCGAGGAGCGTCCCGGCCCGATCCGGCGGCGGCTCTCCGCCTGGTCCCGGCGCGGCTACCGGTCGGCGTGGCGACAGGCATTCCGGGAGCTGGACGGCGCACGGTACTTCGCGCTGCTGGACGCGCTCGACGCGCTGGCGGATGCGCCTCCGCTCCGCAAGCGCGCACGGCGGCGCGCCGAAAGGGAGCTCCCGCGCCTGCTGGAACGAGAACGCCTCCGGGTCGCCCGCCGGGTCCGCGAAGCGCGACGGCTCCCGTCGGGCACCGCGGCCCATGACGCGGCGGTCCATGCGGCGCGGCGCGCGGCGAAGCGCGCCCGGTACGCGGGCGAGGGCGCGGGCCAACCGGGCTACGCCACGGCGATGAAGGATCTGCAGACCCTGCTCGGCGACCGCCAGGACGCGCTGCTCGCCGCACAGGCGCTGCCGGAGCTCGCCGCCGCGGCACAGACGGCGGGCGAGCCGGGGTTCGCGTACGGGGTGCTGTACGCGCGCCAGCAGGCCGCGGTCGCCGCGGCGGAGGCGGAACTGCCCGCCTGCTGGGCGGCGGCGGAGGCGGCGGAGCTGGTGCGGGACAAGTGAGCGACACGAGGTCTCCGGCGCCACCCGGCACCGGAGACCTCGTCAGCTCAGTACTCCTACGCCTGCTCTGCGTTGACGACGAAGCTGAAGTCGCCGTGCGCCTTGGCGTCGGCATTCAACGGCAGCAGGACCCGTCGCGCCTCGACGAGGTTCCTGACCTTGGACCGGCTCGCACGCAGGCCGAGCATGAGCAGCCGCTCCACCCGTATCGGCGCCGGGAGTTCGAACCGGACATGCACCTCGGCGGTCATCCCTTCGGGGGTGTCCTCGAACGGCACGTCCGTGGCGAGCTCCCACGTGCCGGCCCAGTCGAGCCGGTACTGGGACTTGGCGGCGAGCGAGGCGCTCATCGTCAGTTCGCGCACCACGCCCGCGTCGTTCTCCTCGAACCGCACGCGGCGGGCGGGGTCGAGCGACTGCACGTGGATGCGCTCGTGCACCGGGATCTTCGAGGTGCGGTCGCACTGCTCGCACGAGATCAGCATCCACACGTCGAGCAGCTTGCCGCTGGCGTTGACACGGATCTTGCCCGAGGGGTGATGACGCGTGGACCTGCAGTCCACGCAGGGCCGGACGATGGCGGGCAGGCCGAGTTCGTGGACCACCCACAGGGACTTGCGGTCCGGGACGACGGTCGATCTGGGCACTGAATGCATGGCTGTATACGTGGTTGTATGCATGAAAGAGATGGCTTCCGGGATTCGGACGGCACATAGCGAGACATCGCCGGCAGCGAGTTGAGGGCATGACGCATCGCCCCACCGACTCGGCGCGCGGCGGAGTACCCGGCCCACCGAACGGGGCACGGGTGCGGAGGAAACGCGAGCACCGGCCGGGGGTGGTCACCGGCCGGTATCGCTGTCGCTAGTTGCTACCGAAACACGGGAGCCATGGTGATCACCGCGAGCGCGCGGCGCAACGGGTTTTCACGTCCTCCGGTGTGCCGGCGCCATGCGCTGCGGCCCGCTTGTGGTGTGCCCGCACATGTCGCGGAGGGGACGCGCGCTCCTACGGTCCCCCTGGTCTCACCCCCACCCCCAGGAGCTCGCCATGAACGCCACGCGTTCCCTCCTAGCGACCGCTGCCGCCGCAGGCCTCGCGCTTGCCGCGCTGATCACGCTGCCGAGTGCCGCCCGCGCCAACTCCGGTTCGCTGACCCAGGTCAGCAGCTTCGGCAGCAACCCCGGCAACCTCGCCATGTACGAGTACGCGCCCGCGAACCTGCCCAGCGGCGCGCCGGTCGTCGTCGCGCTGCACGGCTGCACGCAGTCCGCGAGCGACTACTACAACGACTCCGGCTGGCCCCAACTCGCCGACCAGTACGGATTCGCCGTCGTCCTCCCGCAGACGGACTCGACCAACAACGCGCTGTCCTGCTTCAGTTGGTTCGACTCGACCAAGGACACCCGGGGCAACGGCGAGGCGGCGTCGGTCATCTCGATGGTGAACCACGCCGAGCAGCAGTACGGCTCGGACACCAAGCGGGTCTTCGTCACCGGCCTCTCCGCGGGCGCGGGCATGACGGCGGACCTGCTGGCCGACTACCCCGACGTCTTCGCCGCCGGGTCGGTCGACTCGGGGCTGCCCGCGCAGTGCGCGACGACCGAGACCGCCGCGACGGGCTGTCAGGACAACAACCAGAACCTCACCGCCGCCCAGTGGGGCAACCTCGTCCGCAACTCCGACCCCGGCTACAGCGGGCCGTGGCCGCGTGTCGCGATCTGGCAGGGGACGGCCGACACCACCGTCTACCCCGTCAACGCGACCGAGCTGATGGACCAGTGGACGAACGTCCGGGGCATCTCCCAGACCGCGTCCAGCACCCGGTCACTGACCGGCGGCACCACCGAGAGCAGCTACGACGACGCCAACGGCAATCCGGCGGTCCAGGTCTACAGCATCTCCGGGATGGCCCACGGCCTCGCGGTCAACCCCGGGACCGGGCCGACCCAGTGCGGGACGACCGGTGCGTACTTCCTCGACTACATCTGCTCGTCTTACTACACGGCGCAGTTCTGGGGCCTGACCGGCAGTACGTCGACGGCGACCCCGACGCCCACACCCACGCCGACCACGAGCGCCAGCGCGAGCCCGAGCACGTCGGCCAGCGCCAGCCCGTCCTCCACCTACACGCCGTCCTGTTACGACGCCTCGAACTACGCCCAGGTCCAGGCCGGTCGGGCCTACGACTCCGGCGGATACGCCTATGCCGACGGCTCCGCCGCCGACCTCGGCCTGGACAACGTCTTCTACACCCACACGCTGGAGGAGACCGCGCCCGGCTACTACGTCATCGCCGACTCCGGCTGCCCCGCCTGACCGTAGCGGGACGCAGCGGCTCGCCCGCCTCGCGGACGGTCAGGCCGAGCGAGGCGGCGAGCGCCGGGGCCAGCTCCAGCAGTTGCAGCGGCGTGACGGCCGCGCCGCGCAGGGCGTCGACGCCGTCGGCGAGGTCGAGCACGGCGGCCTCGCGCAGGTCCACCTCGGCGAGCTTGGCGCTGTGGAGGTGGACGCCCTCCAACCGGCTGCCCGGGAAGGAGCAGCCGGTGAGCGCCGCGCCGGAGAGGTCGACCTCGCGCAGCACGCAGTCGTGGAAGACGACCTGTTGCAGCTTGGCCCCGCGCAGGTTGACCGAGTCGAACTTGCAGCCGTGGAAGACCACCCGTTGCAGCGACGCGGCGTGGAACTCCAGCCCGGCGAGGACCCCGCCGATCAGCTCCGCGTCCAGCCAGCCGCTCTCCACCAGGTCGCAGCCGACCAGTCGGACGCCCTGCATCCAGACGTCGTTGAACCGGGCCCGCCGCAGCCGGACGTCCTCGAAGGAGGTGGCCGTCAGCGCCGCCTCGACGAAGCGCGCGCCGTCCGCCCGCTCCTCCTCGAAGGCGGCCCCGTCGACGTGGACGGTGTCGAACGACTCCTCCGGGCCGAGCCGCCCGCCCGCGGGGAAGCGGCGCAGGTGCGGCGCGAAGGGGAGGTCGTCGAGCTCGCGCGGAGCCGGGGCGCTGGACGGCAGTGGTGACGGCATACCCGCAGGCTAACCGTCACCACCGACAAACCCCGCGACCAGCCCGGTGCACCAGTCCGGACCTGTCAGCCGTCGCTCCGCTTGCGGTGGAGGACAAAGCTCTCCAGCGGCGTGATGGAGCCGTCCGGCTGGCCGACGTTGTAGTACGTGACGTGCATCCGCGTGGTGTCGCCGGGGCACGTGCCCGGGTCGACGGTGAAGGCCGCGAAGCCGTAGGCGTGCTCCGCGTCGCGGTAGGCCGACCACGGCGTGCCCTCGTCGACATAGACCGGCGGACGCTTGCCGTTGGGACCGGGCGCCGCGCCGACACCCGTGATCACCTTGGCCTTGCCGACCGGGAAGAGCTCGCCGTTGGTGGGCGCGGAGTTGCCGCCGCCGCCGAGGACCATGTGCACGGTGCCGAGCGAGGTGTCGATCGACTCGGTCGCGGTGGAGACCGGGTTCGGCGTCAGCGTCTCGCTGCCGGAGACGGTGCCGCGGACGGCCAGCGAGCGCTCGTAGTGGTGCTCGTGGCCGCAGAGGACCAGGTCGACGCCGTAGCGGTCGAAGAGCGGACCCCACTGCTGCCGCACGCCGAGGTCGGAGCCGTTGGCGTCGGCGGAGCTGATCATCACCTGGTGCATGCAGACCACGACCCAGTCGACGCCCGTGTCGGCGCGCGCCCTGCGCAGGTCGGCCTCCAGCCAGTCGCGCTGCGCGCCGCCGCTGTAGCCGTGCACGTAGTTGTCGCCCGCGTCCTGGTAGGCCACGTCGTCGTTCTGCAGCACGACCACGTGGACCGAGCCGGCCGTGAAGGAGTACCAGAGCCCGGCCGTCTCCGCGTCGCTCGAACCGTTTCCCGGCAGGGCGAAGCGGGTCTGGAAGGCGGAGAAGCCGATCGGCCCGTTGGCGTGCTCGTCCTCGTGATTGCCCGCGGCGGGCATCCAGGCGCGGAAGCGGGCGGAGCGGCTGTTGTTGGCGTGGAAGCCCTGCCAGGTGCGCAGCCGGTCGGCGCTGATGTTGGCGTAGCAGAGGTCGCCGTTGAGGAGGTGGAAGAGCGGGTCCACCTGCTCGATGCCGCCCACGATGTCGGCGGAGGCCGGCGAGCCGATGCCCGCGTCGACGACGGTGAAACCGCCGTTGCCGTTGGGCTGCCAGACGGTGTTCGGGACGGACTGGTCGCCGAAGCTGGTGAAGGTGAGCGGACGGCGACCGCGCGGCGCGGTGCGGAAGGTACCCGCGTCGGGTCGGCTGCCGGCATGCAGCGCGGCGTAGGTGTAGTACGTGTCGGGCCGCAGGCCGGTCAGCCGGGCGTGGTGCACGTACACGGTGCGGCTGCTGACGCCGTCGACGTAACTGACGGTCTCCGCGCCGACACTGCGGCCGAAGCCGCCCTCGACTGTGCCGTACGTCACGCGCGGCTCGCCGACCGGTGTCTCGGTGGTCCAACTGACCGTCATCTGCGTGGCCGGGTCCTCGCCGAAGGTCAGGTGCAGTCCCTCGACCGGAGGGGCGCCGAGCCGCTCCGGCGCGGTCAGCAGCAGCGGCGAACCGTTTCCGCCCGTCGTCGTGCCCGTCCTGCCCGATCCCGCCGCCGACGCGGGCGACGCGCCGACCAGACTCGCCCCGACAGCCAGCGCGCCACTCGCGCCGACCAGGCGCAGAGCGGTCCTTCGGTCAACGCTCGTTGACGAATCGTCACCTTGACTTGACGCCCTGTCGGCCGAGCGAGTGGTGGGCTTGGGCGCGTCGTTCACCTGGACTCCCAGAGCAGTGACTACAGGACGGAGGGCGCACGGAACGCCACCACGCTAGGGGGTGCCGGTGCCACGCAAGGGATCGGACAGGCAACGACCCGATGAACGGTGGATGACCCGGCGGACGCTCCGTCAGCTCCAGTTGACGGATGTCCGCCTCGAATTCGTGCTGCCACGCCGCGTCAGAAAGGTGATGTGAGTGGTGATACGTTGACGTCGGCCGCAACACTCAAGCGGTTTGCCCCAAGTGTCCATTTCGGCTGATTCGCCTGATATATTCCTGAGCGAGTTGAACGACGACACGGGCGGCCCTCGGGCGGTGCGGAAGGTCAAGGCCGGTGCCGGGCAACGGGGGTGAGCCACCCCTCCGCTGCTCGTGACGCCAACACGGCCTCGCGATCACCGCAGCGACCCATCGGCCGCCCGCTGTTGTCGCCCTGGCCGGACCGACCCACAAGGCCGAGGAGGGTGGACCGATGCGTCGCCGACGAGCGGCACCGCCCGCGCCCCTCCCGCAACGGGACGGCATCGACCCGGTACGGCTCCGCCTCCCCGATCCCGGTGTCTGGCCGACCGTCCGCGCCTACCTCGTGCACCGGCTGCCCGGCGTACCGCCGGAACACTTCGACGCGATGCTGGCCGCCGGGGAGATCTGGGACGAGCACGGCCCGCTGGCCCCGGACGCCCCCTACCGTCCGGGTGACCACGTCTGGTTCCACCGCGAGTTGGCGCCCGAGACGCCGGTGCCGTTCCCGCTGACGGTGCTCCATCGGGACGAGCGGATCCTGGTCGTCGACAAGCCGCACTTCCTGGCCACCACCCCGCGCGGACGGCACGTGACCGAGACCGCCCTGGCCCGGCTGCGCCGGGATCTGGACCTACCCGAGCTGAGCCCCGCGCACCGGCTGGACCGGCTGACCGCCGGACTGGCGCTCTTCGTGGTCCAGCCGCGCCGGCGCGGCGCGTACCAGACGATGTTCCGCGACCGCCGGGCCCACAAGGAGTACCGGGCCGTGGCGCCCTACCGGCCCGAACTGGCGCTGCCGGTCACCGTGCACAGCCACATCGTCAAGGAGCGCGGGATCATCGCCGCCCACGAGGTGCCGGGCGCGGAGCCGAACGCCGAGAGCCGGATCGAGCTCGCCGACCACCGCGACACGCCCGGACTCCCCGACGAAAGCCTGGGGTTGTACCGGCTGGTGCCCACCACAGGCCGGACGCACCAGCTGCGGCTGCACATGAGCAGCCTCGGCGTCCCGATCCTCGGCGACCCGGTCTACCCCGTCGTCCGGGACGAGCCCGCCCCGGACGACTTCTCCGAGCCGTTGCAACTGCTGGCCTCGGTGCTGGAGTTCACCGACCCGGTGACCGGCGAGCCGCTGCGCTTCACGACCAGCCGGACGCTCGCGAGGTGGCCGGACCCTGTGCCCCCGCCGTCCACCACCGACACGCCCAGATGGCCGTAGCGGCGGTGGTACGGGTCGATCACGCCATCGAACTCGCTGCCGCCGAAGACCTCACCCGCCGTAGAGCTCCTCGATCTCGCGCGCGTAGGCGGTCGTCACCGCATGGCGCTTGACCTTGAGGGACGGGGTCAGCAGGCCGTTCTCTTCGCTGAACTCCCCTGCCACCACGGTGAACCGGCGGATCGACTCGGCCCGCGACACCGCCTCGTTGGCGTAGTCGACCGCGCGCTGCACCTCGGCCAGCAGCTCCGGGTCCTGGCGTAGCTGCCCGAACGGCGTGTCCTTGGCGCGCTTGCGGACGGACAGCCAGTGCTCGACGGCCTCCTGATCCAGCGTCACCAGTGCGGCGATGTAGTGGCGGCCGTCGCCGACCACCATGCACTGACCGACGGGAGGACGGCTGCGCAGCCGGTCCTCCAGGACGCTCGGCGAGACGTTCTTGCCGCCGCTGGTGATCAGGATGTCCTTCTTCCGCCCGACGATGGAGAGGTAGCCCTCGTCGTCGAGCCGCCCCAGGTCGCCCGTGGCCAACCACGAGCCAGGCAGGGCGGCCTGGGTGGCCTCCAGGTTGTTCCAGTAGCCGGTGAAGACGCTTCCGCCGCGCAGCATCACCTCGCCGTCGGCCGCGATCCGGATCGTCGCGCCCGGCACCGGCCGTCCGACACTGCCGGGGCGGGGGTCCAGCGGCGGCATCACGGTGGTGGCGGCGCTGGTCTCGGTGAGGCCGTAGCCCTGGTAGACGAGGATCCCGCAGCCGAAGAAGAAGCTCGCCAGCCTCGGATCCAGCGCCGAGCCGCCACTGACCGCGTACCGGACCGATCCGCCCAGCGCCTTGCGCACCCGACGGTAGACCAGCAGGTCGTAGAGCCCGTGCGCGACGCGGAGCAGCAGGTCCGGCCCGTCGCCGGTGCCGAGCAGCCGCCGCATCTCCGCTTCCCCGTAGGCGACGGCGATCCGGTCCGCGCGGACGAACGACGTGCCACGGCCCATCCGTTCGGCCATGGCACGGGCGGTGCCGTGCACCTTCTCGAAGAAGTACGGGACGGCGACCAGGAACGTCGGCCCGAACCGCTCCAGCTCCGGCCGCAGTTCGTCCGGCTTGATGGAGGGGAACAGCCCGAGGGTGATCCGCCCGATCAGGCACGCCAGTTGCAGCATCCGCCCCAGCACGTGGGCCAGCGGCAGGAACAGCAGCGTCGTCGGGTCCTGGTGGGTCGCCTCGACGAAGACCGGCTGCAGCAGCTCGACCAGGTTGGCCGAGCCCGCATGGAGGTTGGCATGGGTGAGCACACAGCCCTTGGGGCGCCCGGTGGTTCCGGAGGTGTAGACGAGGGTGGCGACCGTGTCCGGGGTGAGCGCCGACCGTCGGGCCTCCACGTCGGCGTCCGGCACGTCCCGGCCGAGGTCGGCGAGGAAGCCGAGCAGGTCCTCGTCGACGGACGGGACCGGCATCCGGGTCGGGGTCGGGAGTCCGTCGAGCACGGGGGCGGCCAGCTTGGCCAGTTCGGGGCTCTCCAGCAGGAGCAGGACCGCGCCCGAGTCGCGCAGGATCCAGTCGACCTGGTCGGCCGAGCTCGTCGGGTAGACGGGGACGGTCTGGCAGCCCGCCGCCCAGACGGCGAAGTCCAGGACGGTCCACTCGTAGCGCGTCCGCGCCATCAGCGCGACCCGGTCGCCCAGCTCCACGCCCGCCGCGATCAGGCCCTTGGCGGTGGCCCGCACCGCGTCCGCGAACGCGGCGGCGCTGACCGGCTGCCAACTCCCGCCCACCAGGCGGCGCAGCGCGACGTACTGCGGCGCTGCGGCGGCGTTGTCGAACGGGATGTCCGCCAGGCTCCCTCGCGTGGGCTCCGGCACCAGCGGCGCGGCCCGCACCTCCCGGACGACGCCGTCCTCGCGGACGATCTCCACCTCGACCCGCTCCGCGAGTTCGGGCCGCGCGCGAGCGGCTCTGAGGTCCCGGAAGAAGGTGGTTCCCATACGCGGCTCCTGTGAGTGGGGGTGGTGCGGCGTGGGGCGGTCCAGACGTGGATGAGGCGCAACGGCTGCGGAAGCCGGGCAGGGGCAGGGGCAGGGGCAGGGGTTTGAGCTCGGCGGGGCGCCGGCCTACCGCGGCTGCGGCGCTTCGAGCAGCGCGGTGACGCCCTGACCGCCCGCCGCGCAGATGGAGATGAGGGCACGGCCGCCGCCACGCTCGTGCAGCAGCTTGGCGGCCGTGGCGACGATCCGGCCGCCGGTGGCGGCGAAGGGGTGGCCCGTCGCCAGCGAGGACCCGTTGACGTTCAGCCGGTCGCGGTCGACCGAGCCGAGCGGAGCATCAAGGCCCAGCCGGTCCTTGCAGAAGTCCGCGCTCTCCCACGCGGCCAGCGTGGCCAACACCTGAGAGGCGAAGGCCTCGTGGATCTCGTAGAGATCGAGCTCGCCCAGCGTCGTCCCGACCGCCGCCAGCAGCTCGGGCACCGCGAAGGCCGGTGCCATCAGCAACCCGTCCTCGCCGCCGACGAAGTCGACCGCAGCCGTGCGGGAGTGCGTGAGGTATGCCAGCACCGGCAGGCCGCGCTGCGCGGCCCACTCCTCGCTCGCCAGCAGCACCGTCGACGCCCCGTCCGTCAGCGGCGTGGAGTTGCCCGCCGTCATCGTCCCGCCCGCGCCGCCGAAGACCGGCTTGAGCCGGGACAGCTTCTCCGCCGTGCTTTCGGGTCGCAGGTTCTGATCCTTCGTCAATCCTCGGTAGGGGGTGAGCAGATCGTCGAAGAAGCCCTCCTCGTAGGCGCGGGCCAGGCGCTGGTGGCTGGTGGCCGCCAGGGCGTCCTGGTCCGCACGGCTGACGCCCCACTGGACGGCGGTCCGGGCCGCGTGCTCGCCCATGGAGAGACCGGTTCGCGGCTCCGCGTTGCGCGGGATGTCCGGCACGAGGTGGCGAGGACGCACACCGGCCAGGGCGCGCACGCGTCCGCCCAGGCTGCGCGCCCGGCGTGCGCCGAGCAGTGCGCGCCGGAGCTCGTCATTGACGCCCAGCGGCGCGTCACTCGCGGTGTCGACACCACCCGCGACGCCGCAGTCGACCTGACCCAGCGCGATCTTGTTGGCGAGCAGGATCACCGCCTCCAGGCCGGTGCCGCAGGCCTGCTGGAGGTCGTAGGCGGGGGTGCGCGGGTCAAGCGCGCTGCCGAGGACCACCTCGCGCGCAAGGTTGAAGTCACGGCTGTGCTTGAGCACCGCACCGGCCACGAACTCCCCCAGCCGGACGCCGGTCAGGCCGTGCCGGTCGACCAGCCCGGCCAGTGCCGCGCCCAGCATCTCCTGGTTTGACGCGGTCGCGTAGGGGCCGTCCGCGCGAGCGAACGGGATCCGGTTGCCGCCGACGATCGCCACGCGGCGCACGGCCGACGGCACGGCCGACCGATCGGCGGGCGACGCGGCAGGAGAGGCGGAGGATGGCACGTCGACGGCTCCTTGTGCGGCGGGCGAGCTAGTCCTTACTCTCTAGTAAACTTACTCAGCCGTAAGGAGAAATCAAGATGCCCGACCGCTACCTCTCGTGGACCGCGAGCGGCCCTGGCGGCTTCGTCGCGTCACGGCTGGGCCTGCCGCGACCCGAGCCGCTGATCCGGCGTCGGCCCGGGCGTCCCGACATCTCCGGGCCGGTGCTCGTCGGCGACGGCACCGGCGAGACCGGCACCGGCGAGAGTGACACCGGCACCGGCCGACTGGCCAAGCCGGTACGGGAGTTGCTGGACTCCTGGGGTGTCACCGTCCCGGATGCCGCCGACTCCCCCGCAGCCCTGGTCTTCGACGCCACGGGCATCACCAACAGCGCCCAACTCTCCGCGCTGCACGCCTTCTTCCGCTCCCGGATCCGCTCGCTCGCGCCCTGCGGGCGGGTCGTTGTCCTCGGTACTCCGCCCGAGCTGGCGGGCGACGCGCGCGAGGCCGCCGCGCAGCGTGCGCTGGAGGGGTTCGTCCGCTCGGTCGGCAAGGAGCTGCGGCGCGGTGCCACCGCCCACCTGCTGCTGGTCGCACCGGGCGCGGAGAACACCGTCGCCGGGACGCTGCGGTTCGTGCTCTCGGCCCGCTCCGCCTACGTCTCCGGGCAGGTGCTGCGGATCGCCCCGGTGGCCGGCGGGCAGGGGGACGAGGCGCTCGACTGGGGTGCGCCGCTGGCCGGTCTGGTGGCGCTGGTGACCGGCGCCGCACGCGGCATCGGCGCGACCGTCGCCGAGACGCTCGCGCAGGACGGCGCCACCGTCGTCTGCCTGGACGTGCCCGCGCAGTCCGCCGAGCTGCGAGCGGTGGCGGACCGGATCGGCGGGGCGACGCTGGAGCTGGACCTCACCGCCGTGGAC
This sequence comes from Streptacidiphilus sp. BW17, assembly GCF_041262485.1. Classification (NCBI taxonomy): domain Bacteria; kingdom Bacillati; phylum Actinomycetota; class Actinomycetes; order Kitasatosporales; family Streptomycetaceae; genus Streptacidiphilus; species Streptacidiphilus sp. BW17. The sequence goes on from NZ_JBGCCR010000023.1 coordinate 46,087, forward strand.
GCGCCCGCGCGGGTCGCGGCCCACCTCCGCAAGCACCACGGCGGTGTGGACGTCGTCGTGCACAACGCGGGCATCACCCGCGACAAGACGCTCGGCCGGATGGAGGCGGCGCAGTGGGACGCGGTCGTCGCGGTCAACCTGACCGCGGTGGAGCGGCTGACGGAGGCGCTGCTGGAGAGCCCGTCGGCAGCGCAGTCCCCCGTACTGCGCGAGGACGGACGGATCGTCTGCACCTCCTCGATCAGCGGCATCGCGGGCAATGTCGGCCAGACCAACTACGCGGCCAGCAAGGCCGGTCTGATCGGACTGGTGCAGTCGCTCGCCGACGACCCCGGGCTTTCGAACCGTCGGATCACGATCAACGCGATCGCTCCGGGTTTTATCGAGACCCTGATGACCGCGGCCGTCCCGCTCTTCATCCGCGAGGCCGGACGCCGACTCAACAGCCTGAAGCAGGGCGGCCAACCGGTCGACGTGGCCGAGGCGGTGGCCTTCTTCGCGGCCCCGGCCAGCGCCGGCGTCAACGGTCAGGTGCTGCGCGTCTGCGGCCAGGCCCTGCTGGGAGCGTGATCGAATGATCACAACGGACTCGACAGACAGCGCGATCGACGTGATCGAACTGAGCGGAACTCCGTCGATCGCAAGCCTGTACGCCCGTGCCGTGCTGCCCAAGTCGCGCCGGGACGGCGCCTCCGTGCCCGAGCGCGCGGTACGGCTGCGCAACGTCGCGCCCGATCCGCAACGGCTGGACCGCTACCGCGAGCTGTGCGGGTTCGCGGCCGTGGACCGGCTGCCCGCGACCTATCCGCACCTGGTCGCGTTCCCGCTCTCGATGGCGCTGATGACGGCCAGGGACTTCCCGCTGCCGCTGCTGGGCCTGGTCCATCTGGCCAACCGGATCGAGCAGCTGCGACCGGTCGCCCCGGACACCCGCCTCGACCACCTCGTCCGGACCACCGCGCCGCGCCCGCACGCCAAGGGCCGCGTCTTCGACGTCGTCGCGGAGGCCACCACGGCCGACGCCGAGCGGGTCTGGCGCTCCGTCAGCACCTACCTGCACCGCGGACCTGGCGATGACGCCAAAGGCCCACGCCCGGTCGACGAGGAGCTGACCGGCGCGGAGCTGGACGCGTCGTGGACGCTGCCCGGCGACCTGGGCCGCGCCTACGGTGCGGTCTCCGGCGACCGCAACCCCATCCACCTGCACCCGCTGACCGCCCGCCTCTTCGGCTTCCGGCGCGCGATCGCACACGGCATGTGGACCAAGGCCCGCTGCCTGGCCGCTCTGGAGCCGCACCTGCCCGACGCGTTCACCGTCGGCGTGGACTTCCGCACGCCGGTGCTGCTCCCCGGCTCGGTGCGGTTCCGGGCGGCGCGCGTGGCGGAGCGGGACTGGTCCTTCCAGCTCACCGACCCGACGGCGGACCGCCGCCATCTGCTCGGCCGGGTCAGCGCCACATAGGGCCTATCCGCCCGTGCACCCGTCCGCCCGTCCGCCCGTCGCGCGGGCACCACCCACCCCACCCATCAGTCACAGGAGCCCGTCATGGCAGACACCACCGCAGCGCAGCTCGCCGAGCTGGACTTCGCCACCGTCTCCCCGCAGGAGTTCGCCCGGCTGGTCAACGGGCTCTCCGCCAAGGAGATCCGCGAGATCATGCGCGGCGAGCTGCGTCTCCAGGTCCTGCGCGAGGTCTTCGGGCGCATGGAGCGCCAGTTCCGCCCGGACAACGCCGGTCAGACCGTGGCGCTGATCCGCTGGAAGGTGGGCGAGGACGGCGAGAGCGTCTTCGAGACCGCCATCGACAAGGGCAGCTGCGCCGTGACCGAGGGCCGCAGCGAGGAGACCCCCAAGGTCACGCTGACCCTCGGTGACGCGGAGTTCCTCAGCCTGGTCTCGGGCAACGCCAGCCCGGTGACGATGTTCTTCTCGCGCAAGCTCAAGGTCACCGGGGACCTCAGCCTGGCCGCCCGGCTGACGCACTACTTCGACATCCCGAAGGCCTGACCCGGGGACGTCTACAGCTGTGGCCCGGAGCACGAGACCCCGGGCCACAGCAAAAGGCAGAACGCTCAGGGAGCGATCGGCAGCTGCCGCTTGTGCTCGGTCATGCCGTAGCGACGGACGATCGCCGCGAACGCGTCCTCGGCGACCGGCTTGCCTTCGAGGAAGTCGTCGATGTCGTCGTAGGTGACGCCGAGCGCGTCCTCGTCGGGCTTGCCCGGGTTCAGCGTCTCCAGGTCGGCGGTCGGGGTCTTGTGGACCAGCTCGGCGGGCGCGCCGAGCGCATCCGCGACGGCCCGGACGCGCCGCTTGGTGAGGCCGGTCAGCGGGACCACATCGGCCGCGCCGTCGCCGAACTTGGTGAAGAACCCCGAGACCGCCTCGGCGGCGTGGTCGGTGCCGACCACGAGCCCGTCGTGCGCGCCGGCCACGGCGTACTGGGCGACCATGCGCTGCCGGGCCTTGATGTTGCCCTGCACGAAGTCCTGGTGGTGCTCGTCGCGGAAGACCGCGTCACCGGCCAGGACGGCGTCCAGCGCGGCGTCGCTGGAGGGCTTCACGTCGACGGTCAGCACCTTGTCGGCGCGGATGAACTCCACCGCCAGCTGGGCGTCCTTCTCGTCGGCCTGGACGCCGTACGGCAGGCGCATGGCGTAGAAGGTAGCGTTGCCCCCGGCCTCGCGGACCCGCTCCACAGCGAGCTGGCAGAGCCGACCGGCGGTGGTCGAGTCCACGCCGCCGCTGATGCCGAGCACCAGCGCGCGCAGCCCGGTGGACGTGAGCCGCTCCGCGAGGAAGGCCACCCGGCGCTCGATCTCCTGCCCGGCGTCGAAGGTCGGGCTCACCTGGAGATCCCGGGCGATCTCCTGCTGCACCTGCTGCTGGGACGCGGACGCCAGGTCGGACACGCTTGCTCCTCGGTCGTAAGGCTTGCCTGCACTCTAGAGGAAGGCTACGACCCCCGACCCGGTGGCGTTCTCCGGGAGTGCCTCGACGGTGACGACTTCGCGGCGCCGCCTGTGGTCACTCCCTCCGGCCCTTGCGGGCGCGGAGTGCGCGCAGCTCGGTCTTGAGCACCTTGCCCGCCGCCGAGACGGGCAGCGCGGGCAGGAAGTACAGCTCCCTGATCCGCTGGTAGGGCGCGACACGGTCGGCCACGAACGCCGTCAGCCCCTCCGCCGACACCTCGGCGCCCGGACGCAGCACCACGTACGCGGCCGGGACCTCGCCCGCGTCCGGGTGCGGTGCGCCGATGACGGCGACCTGCGCGACCGCCGGATGCGCGGCCAGCACCTCCTCCAGCTGCGTCGGATAGACGTTGTAGCCCTTGTAGATCAGCATGTCCTTTGCTCGCCCGGAGAGGAACAGCTGACCGTCCTCGTCCAGCCGCCCGACGTCACCGGTGTTGAGCCAGCCGTCCACCCACTGCTCGGCGGTGAGCTCGGGGCGGTTCAGGTATCCGTCGACGATCTGCGGGCCGCGGGCGAAGACCACGCCGGTCTCGCCCACGGGCAGCGCCTTGGCCGGGTCGGCGGGCGAGCGGATCTCCAACTCGGTGTCGAAGAGCGGAACGCCCACGCTGCCGGGCTCGTTGGGGTGGTCGCGGTCAGGCGTGACCATGGTCAGCGCCATGGTCGCCTCCGTCATCCCGTAGCCCTCGGCGACGGCCGCGTTGGGGAACGCCGCGGCGAGGCGCGCGATGGTCGGCGAATCGAGCGGCGCGGCACCGGAGTTGACCAGGCGCACCGCCCGCAGGTCGTAGGACCCCGCGTCGATGGCGGCGAGCAGTGCGTGATGCAGGGCGGGCGAGCCGGTCAGCCCGGTCGCGCCGTTGCGCACCATGGCCGCGAGGAACGCGTGCGGCTCGAACCGGCCGTGGGCGACGACCGTCGTTCCGCCCAACACCGCGATACTGGCGCTGATCAGGCCCATGGCGTGGAAGACCGGGACCACGTTGACCCCGAGCTCCGCACCGATCTGCGCGGTCCACGGCGTTGCCGCGCCCGCGACCTGACGGAGCGTCACCATCCCGTCGGCGTCGTACTCGGGCAGCACGGCGGCACGAGCGCAGAGCGACTGCAGGACGTTGGCCCAGACATGGCGGTCGCGGACCCGAACCGCCTTGGAGCGGCCGGTGGTTCCGCCGGTGAAGGAGAGGTGGGCGAGGTCGTCCGGCGTTCGTACCGTGGCGGGAGCCGGCTCGGCGGCGAGCAGTTCGGCCAGTGGGACCACCCCGGCGGCCCCCGTGGACGCGGGGCTCGCGGTCGGCGGACCCGGCTTGGGCGGCGGCGCGGGCGCGGTCGCCGTCGGCGGCACCAGCACGATCAGCGGCGGCTCGAACTCCTCCACCGCCTGCGCCACGGCGGTCAGGTACGCGGGGTGGGTGACCAGGGCGGCGGCGTCGACCTCACGCAGCGCGGCGGCCAGCGCCTCCGGCGGCTGGGTGGGGTTGATCGGTGACACCGTCGCCCCGGCGAGCAGCGAGCCGTGGTAACTGACGGAGAACCAGAGGTTGTTGGGCTGCACCAGCGCGACCACACCGCCTCGGCCGATTCCGCGCTCCCGCAGCCCCTGCGCGAAGCGCAGCGCCTTGTCGAGCAACTCGGTGAAGCTCAGCCGTAGTTCGCCGTCGACCAGCGCGGTGCGCGAACCGTGGGCACGGGCCGCCGAGGGGAGCAGGGTGTGCAGCCCGGTGGTCGGATAGTCGAGCGTGCGGGGCATACCGACCGGCCAGAGGTCGCGGGTCATCCGACAACTCCCTTCGAGCGGGGGCGGAGCGCGCTCGTCAAGCTAGGCCCGCTGCCAGGCCCTGTCCATGCTTCGGGCAGAAACAGAAGTGCTGCCGGACAACACGGAGCCGGTGGCCGCGACGCGCTGAGCGTCACGGCCACCGGCCGGTTACTGCCGTGCCGTCGGATCAGATCCGATCAGCGGGTGTTTCAGGAGGCGTTCAGCGCCGTGTCGTCGACCACGAAGCTGGTCTGCAGGCTGGCGTCCTCGCTGCCGGTGAACTTCAGGGTGACCGTCTGCCCGGCGTAGCTGCTCAGGTTGAACGAGTGCTGGCTGTAGCCGTTGGCGGCGTTCAGGTTCGAGTAGGTGGCCAGGGTGCCGAGCACGGTGCCACTGCTGTTCAGAACCTGGACCTTGAGGGTGTCGTAAGCCGTGGTCGTGGTGGTCTCGGCGGTGTCGATGTGCAGCCAGAAGGAGAAGTTGGCGCTGCAGCCGGCCGGGATCGCGACCTTCTGGGAGAGGGTGTCGGTGTGGGTGGTGCCGTAACCGTCCAGCCACGCGTCCCAGGTGCCCGAGTGGGCCGGCTCACCCGACGAGTTGTACTGGCCGATGACACCGGAGGTGGCGGACCAGGTCGTGTTACCGGACTCGAAGCCGGGGTTGCCGAGCTTCTGGCCGGGGCTGGTGCAACCGCCGGTGGACGAGTTGACGGTCCAGGTGAAGGAGGTGCTGCCGGACGCGGTGCCCGAGGAGGCGGTGACCGTCACACTGTCGGTCCCGGCCGTGGTCGGGGTGCCGGAGATGAGACCGGAGGACGAGATCGACAGACCCGCCGGAAGACCGGTGGCGCTGTAGGTGAGCGACTTGCCCGCCGAGTCCGAACCGCTGATCTGCAGCGAGGCAGCGGTGCCGACCGTCGCGGTCTGGTTGCCCGGGTTGGTCACGCTGACCGTCTCGTTGCCGCCCTGCGAGTTGACGGTCCAGGTGAAGGAGGTGGTGCCGCTCGCGCCGGTGCTGTCGGTGGCCTTGACCGTCACGCTGGAGGTGCCGGCGGCGGTCGGGGTGCCGGAGATCAGACCGGAGGAGGAGATGGACAGACCCGCCGGAAGACCGGTGGCGGTGTAGGTCAGGCTCGCGCCGCCCGAGTCGGAGCCGCTGATCTGCAGCGAGGCGGCGGTGCCGACGGTCGAGGTCTGGCTGCCCGGGTTGGTCACCGTGACGGTGTTACCGCCGTGGTTGACGATGGCGTGCGACAGGTCGCACTCGTTGGTGTCGTTGGACCAGGTCGCCTGCATCGCGAACGAGCCGGTGCCCATGGAGACCATGCCCGCGCCGCCCGCCGTGCCCGGAGAGAGCCAGGCGCACTCGTCGCCGTTCTCCTGGCCGTTGTAGCTGCTGCCGGACTGCTGGTTGGTCCAACCGCCCGCCGGGAACTGGTCCGAGACCGTCTCCGCGAACTCGTGGCCCATCGTGATGGTCCACCCGTCCAGCGTTCCGGGCGAGTTGACGAACCCGACGCCACAGCCCGAACCGGAGTCCATGTTGTAGGGCTGGTTGGAGAAGGCCAGGTCGCCGTAGGGCGAGTTGACCGCACCGCCGGTCAGCGAGGAGTCGCCGGTGTAGTCGTGCCAGGCGCAGTACTGGCCCTGGTAGTTGTCCGGGTTGGTGCCCGTCGGCGACAGGATGACGTAGTAGGCGTCACGGTTGGCGGCGGAGGTGGTGTTCCCGAAGTGCGCCGCCGCGCTGACGGCCTCGGTGCCCAGCTGGTTGCCGGTCGCCGCGCTCGGCTCCGCCTTGGAGTTGTCGTACCAGACGCCGGACAGCACGCCGCCGCTCATGTAGGGGACGTAGCTGGCGCCGGACGCCGGGCAGCTGGTCGCCCCCGAGGAGACACCGGTGCCGTCACACCACTGCGTCAGCGTCGCCGACCACAGTTCGTTACCGGTACCGATGCCCTTGAACATCTCCTGCGCGGCCGGCGCGCCGCCGTCCGGGTCACCGGAGAACGTGTCGTCGCCGCTGCTGTTGGTGCTCTGGGTGCCCCACTGGTTGCCGTAGAAGACCAGGTAGACCTTGGCGTGACCGTCCAGCACACCGACGCTGTTGATGCCGCCGCCGTAGGACAGCGTCTCCGGACCCGTCGTGGCCTGCGGTGACTCGTGCGAGGCCGCCCACGACTTCATCTTCGCGTTCTGCGAGAGGGTCGGGATCACACCGTGCCGGTAGGAGTGTCCGGTGGCCGGGTTGTACGGATTGGCGGACTGGGTGCTTGCGGTCGATGCGCCGGCGGTGTGTGCCGGGGCCGCGTCGGCCTGTGTGGCCATGCCGAACGCGACTGCGCCGGCCAGGGAGAGCGAGGCGAGGCCGGCCATGGCCGCGCGTGCCGCTCCACCGCGAAGGGGGATGCCCATCGTCTGCGGATCCTCTCATGGAGAACGTCCTGTCGTGTACACATCATTTGGGTGTACACGTGACTGCCCGTAGCGCGTGGATCAGGGGAAACAGGGCTGCCACCACCTGTGGTGGTGTTGTGCATGCACAGCGAAGCAGGGGCCTGACATCTCGTCAACATGCACAGAACATGCACTTGTTGGGCGCAAGATCAGCAGATCTTACTGTCGAGTAGATCTGCGCTGGTCATGACGCATAAGCGCGCGTAGCAGAACGTGATCGAACCAGCACCCTCAGAGGAACCTCAGAGGCGCGGACAGGGGAGGCGCGCAGGGGGCGCGCGGTGCAGAGGGCGCACCGGACGACCGCTCCACACGCCTGGGAGACTGGACCGGTGACGACCAACGCTGAGCACTCCTCTTCCGCACCCGCCCCGACCGACACTCCGTCGGCCAACCCCTTCGCCGACCAGGCCGAGTTGCGGGACAGCGCTCCGCAGTACGTGCTCCCCCTCGTCGTCCGGGTCGAGCGCGCGGACCCGCCCGGTCACACCGATGCCCTGGAGACCGCGGCACGCGCCGTGCTCGCCTTCCTGAGCGACGAGCGGGTGACCGAGCCGGACGGCGAGTGGGCCGAGGCCGTCGCGGCCTGGGAGGACGCCCGGATCCGCAAGGTGGTCCGCCGCGCCCGCGGCGGCGAGTGGCGCCGCGCGGCGGAGTTGCCCGGCCTCACCACGGTCGGCAAGGCCGCGGAGGTCCGCGTCTTCCCGCCGATCCCGCTGGACGGTTGGCCGAAGGAACTGGCCAAGCTCCAGGTCTCCGGCACCGAACTGACCGACGAGACTCCCCCTCCCCCGGCCGCCCCCGACACCCCGGTGCTCTGGCTCAACCCGGAGCTGACCATGTCCACCGGCAAGGCGATGGCCCAGGTCGGCCACGCCGCGCAGCTCGCCTGGTGGGCACTCGGGGGCGAGGCGCGCGCTGCCTGGCGCGCCGAGGGCTTCCCACTGGCGGTGCGCCCCGCGCAGGCCGCGCGGTGGGCGGAGTTGACGTCACCGGACGCGGGGCTGCCGCTGGTCCGCGACGCCGGCTTCACCGAGATCGCCCCGGGCTCCTGCACGGTGGTCGCCGACCATCCGGCACTGCACTGAGCAAGCCTTTCGGGCCAAGCGCGCGCTTGCTCGCCTCAAGAATCCCCGCGCCCCCGTGGTGCACCTACCGGGCCGTTAGCACGGTCTACCTCGGCTCGCCCGGGTACGTGCCGAAGGACCAGCGGTTGCCCTCCGGGTCGCGGGCGGCGAAGTCGCGGGAGCCGTAGTCGGTGACGTGGAGGTCCGCGGTGATCTCCGCGCCCGCCGCCTTGGCGCGGGCGTGGACCGCGTCCGGGTCGGCGGTGACGACGTAGGCGCCGAAGGTGCCGGGCTGAAGCGGCCACGCGTCGCCCGTCTGGTCCGGGCGGACCGAGCCGAGCATGACGCCGCCGCCCTCCGGCCAGCTCAGTTGGGCGTGCTGGACGTCGTCGCCCTCGCCGTGGACAACGGTCTCCTCGAAGCCGAACGCGTCGACCAGGAACCGGATCAGCGCGCGGGCGTCGTTCGCGCGCAAGGTCGGCCAGACCTGCGGTGCGGGATCGGTGGGCATGGTGGATGCGCCTCCTTCTGCTCCTGCTGCTCCGGCTTCTCCGGACGGGCTGCTGCTCCCAGCATCAACTCGCCGGGTGGTGGCCGGATTGGATGTTTCGGAACTCCTCCGCGAGCCACGCACTCGGCGAGCACCCCGCCAACGCGGCGAACTCACGGTCCAGATGGGACTGGTCGGCATAGCCGCAGTCCGCGGCCAGACCGGCGAGGTCGGGGCGGTCCGGGCGGGTGGCCAGGAGGCGTCTGGCCAGGTCGAAGCGGACGACACGGGCCGCGGCCTTCGGGCTGAGGCCGAACTCCGCGACGAACCGGCTCTGCAGGTGCCGTGCGCTCCAACCCACCTCCGCGGCAAGCGAGTCAACGCGGATGTGCCCGCCCTTGGCGACCAGCAACCGCCACGCGTGCACCGCCTCCGGGGGCGGCACGGACGAGATCCGGCCGGACGCCACCGCGCCACGCAGCTGGCGACCCACCAACCAGCCGTCCACGACCGCGAACCGCTCCGGCCATCCCGTGGCCGCGCGCAGCCGTTCGTGGACCTCGCGGGCGTCAGCGCCCAGCACGTCGTCGGCGTGGACGTCGATCCCGGCCAGCGCGCCGCCCGGCAGCCCCAGCAGGGACCGCGCGCCCAGCGGACTGAGGGCGATCTGCACGCCTGACTGCCGTCCCGGCACGGCGATCAGTGCGGGCGAGGTGTGCAGGCCGCCGAGCAGGGTGGGGTACTCGCCGGGCGCACCTGCCGGATCCGGGTGGGCGGCGATGCTGAGCGGCTCGTCCAGGGTGAGGATCAGTGTCAGCCACGGCGAGGGCAGGCCGCGGTGGCGGGCCTCCGGGAGGCCGCGCTGGCGGTAGCCGGAGTACCAGCCGACCAGCCCGTGCAGCGCGGGCGCAGGCGCGGCGCGGACGGCCTCGTCCACGCGTACCTCGGTGCCGATGTCCACCACGCCGGTGACCACGTCCCCATTCTCACCTCCTCCCCCCTGGCTCGCGTGCTTGCCAGTGATCACCCGAGGCGGGAGGCTGGCGGGCGACACCCGCTGCCAGGGAGGCGATCGGCTCGATGAGTGCGCAGTTCGGCGACTACCAGAACGAGATCTACTTCAACGGACTCTTCGGCCGCCTGCCCGAGCTGCCGATGGCCCACGCCGAGCTGGCCCGCCGGGCGGAGGCCGCGCTGCCGCCCGGGATCTGGTCCTACGTCGCGGGCGGCGCGGGCGACGAGCGGACGCAGGACGGCAATGTCACGGCGTTCGACGGCTGGGGCCTGGTGCCGCGGATGCTGGTCGGGGCCAAGCAGCGCGACCTCACCGTGGAGCTGTGCGGGCTGTCGCTGCCGACCCCGCTGTTCATGGCCCCGGTCGGGGTGATCGGGCTCTGCGCGCAGGACGGTCACGGCGATCTGGCGACGGCGCGGGCCGCCGCGCGGCTCGGGGTGCCGATGGTCGCCTCGACGCTGTCGGTGGACCCGATGGAGGAGGTCGCCAAGGAGTTCGGCGGGACGCCCGGCCTCTTCCAGCTCTACACCCCGACCGACCGTGAGCTGGCCGCCAGCCTGGTGCAGCGGGCCGAGGCGGCCGGCTTCGCCGGGATCGTGGTCACCCTGGACACCTGGGTCACCGGCTGGCGTCCGCGCGACCTCTCCACCGGCAACTTCCCGCAGCTGCGCGGGCACTGCCTGGCCAACTACTTCAGCGACCCGGTCTTCCGCTCCCGGCTCGACAAGACCCCGGAGGAGGACCCCACCTCGGCGGTGCTGGCCTGGACGCAGATCTTCGGCAACCCGCTGACCTGGGACGACCTCGCCTGGCTGCGCTCGCTGACCCGGCTGCCGCTGATCCTCAAGGGCATCTGCCATCCGGACGACGCCCGTCGCGCCAAGGACGCGGGCGTGGACGCGCTCTACTGCTCCAACCACGGCGGACGCCAGGCCAACGGCGGTCTGCCCGCGCTGGACGCGCTGCCGGGTGTGGTCGAGGCGGCGGACGGCCTGCCGGTCCTCTTCGACTCCGGCGTCCGGTCGGGCGCGGACGCGGTCAAGGCGCTGGCGCTGGGCGCGACGGCGGTCGGGATCGGCCGCCCCTACGCCTACGGGCTCGCCCTCGGCGGCACCGACGGCATCGGGCACGTGCTGCGCACGCTGCTCGCCGAGGCGGACCTGATCATGGCCGTCGACGGCTACCCGACCCTGGCCGACCTGCGCGCGGAGGGCGCGCTGCGCCGCGTCGGGAGGTAGGGCGCCAAGGCGCCACAGGGCCATGGGGCCAAGGGGCCATGGGGCCAAGGGGCCACCTGGCTCAGAACCAGGCGTAGCTCGGCAGGGTGTGCAGACCGACGGACGCGCCGACCGCGCGCGCCAGCGGGTTCTCGGCGAGTTCGGCGCGGGTGCCGAAGAGGACGGACTCGGGGCCGCGCGCGGCCTTGGCGGCGGCCAGACGGTGGCGCGCGTCGGCGATCCCGTGCTCGAAGGCCTGTTCCGCACCGGCCGGGAGGTCGCCCGGCTCGAACTCACCGTCCGTGCCGACCCCGAGGGCCGCCAGCCGCTCCCGCAGCACCGCCTCCAGCGGCAGCACCGGACAGAACCCGAGCAGGAAGTCGAGGACGGCGAAGAACTCGACGGTGTCCATCGCCTCCTCGCGCCAGATCGGCCAGACCGGCTCGGGTGCGGGCTCGGGCGCGCCGCGGCCCAGGTAGTCACTGAGCGGCCGGATCCGGAAGCCGCGCCGGAAGGCGGTGTACACCGCCTCCGCGCCGTCCTCGTCCGCGACGGGCTGGGTGCGGCCGGTCAGGCCAACGAGGGTGGTGTCCGCGCGCAGCACACCGGTCACGCCGTCCGGGACCCGGCCCTGCCAGCCGGGGCCGGTGAGCAGGTGGTGTCCGCCCTCGCCGCCGGTGCTGCCCGACCCGACGAAGCCGACATAGCTGGTGTCCAGGTCGTGCACGGCCACGACGTAGCCACGCTCGGTGGCCGGGACGGTCAGCACCCACGGCTCGGACCGCAGGTCCAGCCACGCCCACGCGGACGGCGGCCCGTCGGGGCCGCCGGGCGCGGTCTCGTGGTGGAACACGCCGAAGCCCACCCCGCCCTCGACCGCCTGCTGGTAGAGCACGTGGTAGTTCTCCAGCAGGGCGTAGCCCCAGATCCACCCCTCGGCGGCGGTGCGGCGGATCTCCTCGACGGGCGGGAATGCCATGACGCCCTCTTCCTCCCGAGCCGGCCCCGTCCCGAGCCGGTCCTCTCCCGAGCGTGGTGGAGCGAGGCCCCCTGCGCCACCCGTACGCGCCGCAAGGGTGGCTGCACGCGCCCTCCCCACGCCCGGCTCGTGCCCAGCCGTAACCGCAGCCGCAGCAGGCTCAGCCCCGGGCGGGCAGGATGCGGCCGGAGACCTCGCCGAAGCCGATGACCGTGCCGCCCGGGCCCGGGGCGGTCGCGGTGATGGTGACCTCGTCGCCGTCCTCCAGGAAGGAGCGGGTGGTGCCGTCCGGGAGGGTGACGGGGCGTTCGCCGTTCCAGGTGAGCTCGATGAGCGCGCCCTCGGTGCCGCGGTCCGGGCCGCTGACCGTGCCGGAGGCGAACAGGTCGCCGGGACGGACCGACGCGCCGTTCACCGTCATGTGAGTGAGCTGCTGCGCCGCCGTCCAGTACATCGCCGCGAACGGCGGTCGGGAGACCACGGTCCCGTTGAGGCGGACCTCGAGGGAGAGGTCCAGGCCCCAGGGCTCCTTTGCATCGCGGTCGTCCAGGTACGGCAGCGGCTCGACGTCGCGCGCGGGCGGGGCGACGCGGGCGTGCTGCAGGGCCTCCAGCGGCACCACCCAGGGCGAGACCGAGGTGGCGAAGGACTTGCCGAGGAACGGGCCGAGCGGCACGTACTCCCAGCTCTGGATGTCGCGCGCGGACCAGTCGTTGACCAGGCAGACGCCGAAGACGTGGTCTGCGAAGCCGCCCAGCGACACCGAGTCGCCCAGCTCGGACGGCGCGCCGACGACGAAGCCGACCTCGGCCTCGATGTCGAGGCGGCGGCTCGGACCGAAACTCGGGAGCGCGTCCGCCGGCGCCTTGCGCTGACCCTGCGGGCGGACGACCGGTGTGCCGGAGACCACGACGGTGCCGGAGCGGCCGTGGTAACCGATCGGCAGGTGCTTCCAGTTGGGCGTCAGCGGCTCGCTGCCGGGACGGAACAGGCGGCCCAGGTTGGCGGCGTGGTGCTCGGAGGCGTAGAAGTCGACGTAGTCGCCGACCTGGAACGGCAAATACAGCGTCATGTTCTGACGTGGCGTCAGTTCAGGCTCGACGGCGGCCTGGAAGGCCGGGTCCGTCAACCACTCGGTCAGCAGCGCGCGCACCCGCGTCCAGACCGGGCGTCCGGCGCCCAGCAGCGGGTTGAGCGTGGGCGCGTCGAGCAGGTCGGTGAGCTCCGGCTCGACGCCGACGGTGTGGGCCACCGCCGCCAGGTTCAGGACCTGCTCGCCGACGGCGACGCCGATCCGCGGGCGCGGGTCGTCCGGGGTGCTGAAGACGCCGTAGGGGAGGTTGTGGATCCCGAACGGCGAGTCGGCGGGCAGGTCCAGCCAGGAGGCGGTGGTCACGCGGTGCTCCACGGGGTGGTCGACAGGTCGACGGGTCGACAGAGAACGGTAGCGGTACGGGCGGGAGGTGATGAATCGTCAACCATCAGGCAGACGTCAGTCGGCGGGCAGCAACCCGAGGGCGGAGAGGTCCTCCAGCGGCTCCAGCACGCTGCACGTCCCGTAGGCGGTGAACGCACCACGCGCGGCCACGGACTGTGCGGACGTCAGATCCGCTGCCACGGACGCGAGTCCGTCCGCCCCGTGGTCGCCGAGCACCTGCGACACCGCCTCGACGTCCGCGCCCTGCACCGCGAAGTGCGCGGCCAGCAGGATGTTGAGGAAGCCGTGGTGGGTGAAGCCGGTCGCCGGGTCGGTGTTCCGTACGGCATGGTGCAGCCCGGCCGTGCACTTGAACGCGACCTCGCGCATCGCGCAGCCGGTGACGAACGCCGCCAGCTCCTCGACACTCGGGAAGGCGGCCGGATCCAGGCCTCCGGTGCGGTACTTGGCCCGGTACGGCGACGCGGCGACGACGTCCAGGGTCAGTTCGAGACCCGGGCCACGTCGGAGTTCCACCGCGCCCGTGACGTGCTGGCCGGGCAACTCCCGGTCCAGCGCGGCACAGCCGCGTGCGGCGGACTCGGCCGGGGAGCCTTCGGGGTCGGGGCCGAGCTCCACGCCGACCGGGCGCAGCGCGGGCCACTTCTCCAACTGCGCCATGGCGGCGGGCAACGCGGCCGGTCCGGCGCGGACCACCAGCACGACGTCCAGGGGCTCCTCCCCCGCCGCCGCGCCGACGTCGGCGATGCTGTCCGCGCCGAGCAGGAACGGTCCGATCAGCGGTGCGTACCAGGCCTTGCGGTGGGCCCGGTGCGCCGGGACGGCGTCCTCGACCGGGGCGTTGCCGGGCGGGAAGAGGGCCGCGTCGTCGCAGAGGCCGGTGAACAGCGGCGGCACCGAGTGCGCAGGCCTCACTCCGCCGTCCCCCCGTCGGTGTCGCGGTGCGGCTGGTCCGCCGGGCCGCGTCCGCTCCAACTCCAGGCGTAGCGGCCGTCGTCGGTGGCGCGGGCGCCCTCGGCGAGGTCCAGCGGGCGGAAGGTGTCGACCATGACCGCGAGCTCGTCGAAGAACTCCGCGCCGATGCTGCGCTCGTACGCTCCCGGCTGCGGGCCGTGGGTGTGGCCGCCCGGGTGCAGCGAGACGCTGCCCTGGCCGATCCCGGAGCCCTTGCGGGCCTCGTAGTCGCCGCCGCAGTAGAACATGACCTCGTCGCTGTCCACGTTGGCGTGGTAGTACGGCACCGGGATCGACAGCGGGTGGTAGTCCACCTTGCGCGGCACGAAGTTGCAGATGACGAAGTTGGTGCCCTCGAAGACCTGGTGGGCCGGCGGCGGCTGGTGGATCCGGCCGGTGATCGGCTCGTAGTCGGCGATGTTGAACGCGTACGGGTAGAGGCAGCCGTCCCAGCCGACCACGTCGAAGGGGTGCGTGGGCATCACCATCACGGTGCCGCCGATGCCGCCGCCCACGCGGTGCTTGACGTAGACCTCGACGTCCTCGCCCGAACCGTCCGCGTCCGGGCCGTCCTCGACCACCAGCGGGCCGACCGGGCCGCGCAGGTCACGCTCGCAGAAGGGCGCGTGCTCCAGCAGCTGGCCGTACTTGGAGAGGTAGCGCTTCGCCGGGGTGATGTGGCTGTTGGCCTCGATCGCGTAGAGGCGCAGCGGCGCGTCGCCGGTCGGCAGCCAGCGGTGGGTGGTGGCCCGCGGGATGACGACGTAGTCGCCCTGGCGCACCTCGATGCTGCCGAAGACGCTCTCCATCACGCCCGCGCCGGACTCGACGTAGACGCACTCGTCCCCGATCCCGTTGCGGTAGAGGGGGGACGGCAGCCCGGCGGCGACATAGGCGATCCGGACGTCGGCGTTGGCCAGCACGACCCGCCGGTCACGGACCGGGTCGGCCTGCCGCCACGACGCGCCCGGGAAGAGCTCGTGCAGCTTGAAGTGAAACGGCTTGAGCGGGTGGTTCGGCTCCGGCTTGGCGTCGTCGATCCGCCAGACCCGGCTGTCGACCATGGCCGAAGGGATCGCGCGGTGGTAGAGCAGCGAGGAGTCGGAGGAGAAGCCCTCCTCGCCCATCAGCTCCTCGTAGTGGAGCGAACCGTCGGCTGCTCGGTGCTGCGTGTGCCGCTTCGGGGGGATCGCCCCCACGCTGCGGTAGTAGGCCACCTTCGTCGCCTCCCGGGCTGCTGTGCCTTCGGCCCCCGGACAGACCCCGTCCGGCGCCCTGACAGGACCAGTATTGACGATCAGCAGTACAGGGCCTAGCTTCGCTCGCTGACAACGTCCGGCGGTCGAGGTAGGCAATCTGCCAAGCTTGATCCGGAAAGGAAGGCCGCCAGATGGAAGCTCAGCGCAGAAAACCCGACCAGCTGGACGTGCTGCTGATCCGCGCGCTCAAGGACCATCCGCGTGCCGGGTTCCTGGAGCTCTCCCGGCTGACCGGCGTGTCGCGGGCGACGGTCCAGGCCAGGATCCAGCGGCTGGAGGCCGACGGGGTGATCACCGGCCACGGACCGGACGTCGACCTGGCCGCCGCCGGGTTCCCGGTGATGGCCTTCGTCAACCTGGAGATCTCCCAGGGCAGCCTGGCCGAGCTGGCGAACGAGCTGTCCCAGGTTCCCGGCGTGCTGGACGCCTACGGCACCACCGGCTCCAGCGACGTACAGTGCCGGGTCGCCGCGACCTCGCACGACGGGCTGCAGCAGACCCTCATCGAGATCAGCCGGATCCCCTGCGTGTCCCGGTCCACCAGCGTCATCGCGCTGTCCCAGGTGGTCGCGCCGCGCTACCTGCCGCTGCTGGAGGCGGAGGAACGACCGCGCCCGAGCCGCGTCCCGACCGCAGGGCGGTCGAAGGACGGCGACTCGGGCGCGTAGCGCACGGGCGGAGCGCACGGGCGGAGGGAGTGTCACCGGCGGAGGGAGTGTTCCGCCGGTGACGTTCAGAGGTGTCAGCCGTTCCCGTTCGGGCGCAGGGTGACGCTGAGGATGGTGCGGTACTCGGCGGGCTGCGCGGCGCCGACCGTGTAGAGCGCGGCCGCGTTGGTGCCGTAGGTGTCGCCGACGCTCGGCAGCGGCTTCGGCGTCGAGTAGCCGGCGAAGAGCATGGTCAGCGTGCCGTCGGCGTTCGGCACCACGGTCGGGTCGTAGACGCGGCCGGAGTAGTAGCCGGAGACGCCCAGCGGGCCGCCCTTGGCGTTCAGCTGCTGCAGCGCCGAGAAGGTGTAGTCGGTGCCGATCAGCTTCTGCGGCGCGGACCAGTTCATCCCGTCCTTGGAGGACGAGTAGAAGATCTGGTTGAACGCGTCGCTGTCACCGTCCGCCGCGTACGCGCCGGAGAGGAAGAGGCCGTAGCTGCCGTCCCGGTTGGTGATGACGGTGCCGCGAGAACCGACCCAGCGCAGCACGCTGGCGCTGTTGGAGGTCGGGTCGTTCAGGCCGCTGACCTGGCCCAGGTCGGTGAAGTGCAGGCCGTCCGTGGTGTAGGCGGCGCGGGTGACGGTGTAGTCCTCGTTGTTGCCGAAGAGCGTCTTGGGCTTGTTCTTGCCCTCACCGGTCTTGGACAGCGTCGCGTAGGGCGCGACGGCCGCGCCGGGCGCGCCGACGTCGCTGCCCTTGGCGACGGAACCGGTGCCGCCGCTGCAGCCGGTCAGGTCGGTGGCGTCCTCACCGGTGCAGGTCACCTGGACGATCCCGGCCGCCGTGCCGAGGCTGACAGTGATCGAGCCGCCCGTCAGCGGCAGCTGCGCCGTGCTGCCGACCGGCACGGCGGCGGCGGGCAGGGTGACCGCGGCCGTGGTGGTGGTCGGCGTGTAGTAGTTGACGATCTTCTCGGTGTAGAGGACGCCGACGCTGCCGCGCGGCGCGCCCTTCAGGTGCGAGACGGTGCTGATGATGCCGTCGGGCGCGATCAGGCCGCCGGTCTGCTGAGCGTCGGCCGGGATGACCGCGTCGGCCGTGACCTTGTCGCCCGCGGTGATCTGCACGCCGTTGCCGTCGCGGGTGGTGCAGCCGGTGAAGGCGGTCGCGGTGGCGTTGTTGTCGTTGCAGTCGACGATGTGGCCGTCGACGTTGAAGTGGCCGGCCTGCTCGAAGTTCGAGGTGTCGCCGACGTTGACGGTCACGCCGTCGCCGCCCGGACCGGCCGGGACGGAGACCGCGGCGGTCGCGGTGGTCGCGCCGCCCATGCCGACCGGCTCGGCGGAGGGCAGCCCGGCCAGCGGGTCGTCACCCTTCGGGTGAAGCTGATGCACGATCAGGTTGACGCCGAGATTGTCACCGCTCGGGCGGCTGAGCGTGTAGAGGTACTCCTTGCCGTGGACCGTCAGCGTGAACGCGTGGCCCTGGCCGTCGTCGTCGGTGTTGCCGTCGGCGCACAGGCCCTGGTTCTGCTCCAGCGCCTCGCCGGTGTAGGTCCAGGTCTTCCCGTGGTCGTGGGAGACGGCGGAGACCACGGCCTCGTCGGTGTCCTTGGGCCGGTAGTCGAACAGGCCGGTCAGCGTGCGACCGCCGTTACTGCTGGTGACGAAGGGGAAGTAGTACGGCTGCATCGGCAGCGTGGTGCCCTTGGGCTGACGCACGACCGTGCCGGTCTCCGGCGTCGCACCGCCGCTGCTGCAGTAGCCGGGGAGCGGGCCGGGCGTGCCGGTGACGCCGCTCTGCGCCGGGACGGTGCCGCTGCCTGCGGCCGGGTCGACGGCCAGGTTCGGGTAGGTGACGCCCCCGACGGTGACCGTCCCCGTGCCGCCCGCCGCGTAGACCGGCAGCGACGAGCCGTAGGACTGACCGGCCGTCAGGTCGCCCTGGGCGAGCGTCCACGGACCGCCCTGGACGGTGTCGACGACGGGCGTACCGACGGAGTAGCCCGCCGGGCTCCGGTGACGGTGACCGGATTGCGCCGACTGGGCCGAGTGGGCGGGCTGAGCGTCCGCGGCGAACGCCTGACCGAGCAGCGCGGCGGTCGTGGCGAGCCCGACCACCGCGATGGCAGAGGCCGTCGTGATCCGACGACGAGGCATGGGTGTCCCTTTCAGGGGGCTTGTCAGGGGGCTTGGAGTGGTGCGCGTCTGACGAGACGGCGTGATCCTGACCCACCGCGCGGGACGCGTGGGAGGGGTCTCAGGGACTGTTCATCGACCGTTCGCACGCCGTCCGCCGCACGGTCGCGCGGCTCGAAGCCGGCTGGAGTCGGGCTCGAGTCGGCGGTCGTCGGGCGCGGGGAACAAGCGCGGGCCCCCGCACATTGACCTCACCGACGGAAAGTTCGCCGACGGAGAGGACCGCCATGACACTGCGCCTCGGGCTGAGCCTGCCTCAGTTCAAGCAGTACACGCCCGGAAAGGACGTCGCGGAGGTGGCACGCGCCGCCGAGCGGATCGGCTACGACAGCGTCTGGGTGTTCGAGCGGCTGCTGGTGCCCGAGGAGCCCACCCAGGGTCTCTTCGGCGTCCCCGGCCTGCCCTGGCCCGACACCTACCGCTCGGTCGCCGAACCGCTGATGACGATGGCGACGGCCGCCGCGGTCACCGAACGGGTCAGGATCGGCAGCAGCGTGCTGGTCGCCTCGCTGCACATACCGTTCCAACTGGCCAAGCAGCTCGCCACGCTCGACGCCGCCAGCGGCGGCCGGGTGCTGGCGGGCTTCGGCACGGGATGGTCCCACGACGAGTACGCGGCGGCCTCGGTCGTGCCCTTCGCCGAACGTGGCGCGCAGCTCGACGAGTTGCTCGACGTCGTGGCGGCGGTGTGGGGCGCGGATCCGGTGAGCTACGACGGCCGGTGGACGAAGGTCGCCCCCGCCGTGGTGGGGCCGAAGCCGGTCCGTCCGATCCCGGTGCTGCTCGCGGGCGCGAGCCGTCCCGCGCTGGCCCGCGTGGCCCGCCGCGCGGACGGCTGGCTGCCGGTCGGGGTGCCGTTCGACAAACTGCCCGGCGTCTGGGCCCGGCTCCGTGAGGAGGCCGAGGCGCACGGGCGTGACGCCTCGGGCATGGAGCTCATCGGCCGGGCCAACATCCGGATCACCCCGGACGCCCTGACCGAGGAGGGCCGTCAGCAGTTCACCGGCAGCCGCGCCCAGATCCTCGCGGACGTGGCGGCGGCGTCGGCGGCGGGCGTCCACGAACTCCTGCTGGACCTCCAGGGCAGCGGCAAGGACGCCCACCACCTGATCGACCTGGCGGCGGAGTTCCACGAGGCCGTCCGCGCGGCCGGGGTGTGACCGTCAGGTGGCGCGGCGGTCAGCGGCTTTCGACGCGGCCGTCGCGTCGCCGCAGCTCGGCGGCGATGTCATCGACCGCCGCCTTCGCGTCGCGGAGGTTCGCCCCCGTCCGCTCGCGGTAGAACTTGATCGCCTGGATCTTCTTGCCCGCGCGCACGGCGTCCTCGACGTCGACGAGGGCCGGGTCGCCGCCGAACCCGGCACGGTTCCCCGAGGCGTCGAACCCGAAGTGGGCAAGGAGCACGTCCAGCTTCTGCTCGATCGCCTCAAGCCGCTGTTCGACCGAAGGCCGGTCCATCTTTTCAAGATCCATACCCGCACAATATTGCGAGCGGACCGTCCCTGTCCCACCTACGCTGCAACGCATGCTGATCGCTCGGCCCGACGGCCTCGTCCTGGACACCGACCCGGCCCGCATCGACCGCGACCGGGTGCACGGTTGGCTGGGGTCCGACGCCTACTGGGCGATGGGTCGCAGCCACGAAACCGTGATGCGATCGATCGATCACTCGCTCGTCTTCGGCGTCTACCGGGACGACGAACAGGTGGCCTTCGCCCGGGTGGTCACCGACTACGCGGTCTTCGCCTGGCTCGCCGACGTCTACGTCGCCCGCGAGCTGCGCGGACGCGGCATCGGCACCTGGATCGCCGAGGCCGTCGTCGCCGAGCTCGCGCCGTACCGGCTCAAGCGGCTGATGCTGGCCACCGTGGACGCGCACGACGTCTACGCCCGCGCGGGCTTCGCCCCGGTCCGCGATCCGCAACACCTGATGGCCCTGTCCTGGACCCCTGAGGCGCTGTCCGGGACGAGGCCGGACCCGGCAGGCGGGGCTGTTACGGGGTCTGCCTAGACTCAACGCCGTGACGAAGCTCTTCCTGATCATCCACATCATCGCCGCGATCATCGCGATCGGTCCGGTCGCGATCGCCGCGAGCATGTTCCCGCCGGTCGCACGCAAGGTGCTCGCCGCCCCCGACGAGGTCGAGCAGACCGCGACGCTGGGCGTGCTCAACCGGATCTGCAAGGTCTACGCCCTGGTGGCCCTGGCCGTGCCGATGTTCGGCTTCGCGGCAGCGGGCGTGATGAAGGTCACCGGCCAGACCTGGGTGATCGTTTCGATCGTCCTCACCGCGATCGCCGCCGTCGTCCTCGCCGCCCTGGTGCTGCCGCGCCAGACGGAACTGCTGACCGGCAAGGGCGCCGGCGACCGCGCGGTCACCGTCAAGGACACCAAGCAGCTGGCGATGTTCACCGGCGTCTTCAACCTGCTCTGGGTCGCCGTCACCATCATCATGATCGTCCGCCCCGGCTCGACGCTGGGCCACTGACGCGATGAGACGGAATCAATGCGCGCGGGAGGCCGTTGACCTCCATATGAACGACGACGCGGCCGCACCCACCGACTCCCCTCTGGTGCCCTTGGTACCGCTGCTCCAGCTTCCCGGCCTGCCGACGTCGACGGGTGAGGACGTCCCGGTCTGCGGCCCGGACGGCTGCGCGGTGCCACAGCGGGAGCAGTGGGAACAGCGGGACCAGTCGTCGGAGCAGGACTGAGCGCATGACACGACGGAGGGCCCGTCGGGTGGCACGACCACGCGACGGGCCCTTTCGTTTTCGTTTCGTTCGATCACCGTTCGATCACTGGAAGACATCCGCCAGCGCGGTGAAGATCAGCGCCGTGGAGGTCGCGCCCGGGTCCTGGTGACCGATGCTGCGTTCGCCCAGGTAGGAGGCTCGGCCCTTGCGGGCCTGCAGCGGCACCGTCGCCTTCGCGCCGTCCTCCGCCGCGTGGGCTGCCGCGCGCGCCGCGTCCGCGAAGCCGAGGCGCTTGCCGGCCGCGTCGTCGAACGCCGTGACGGCCGGGCCGAGGGCGTCGACCATCGTCTTGTCCCCGGCCGCCGCCGCGCCCAGCGCCCGGACCGCGTCGAGCCCGGACCGCAGCGCCAGCGCGAACTGGTCCGCGTCGGCCTCCGGCGTGGCCAACTGCTTGCCGATTGCGCGGAACGCGGACCCGTAGAGCGGGCCGGACGCGCCGCCCACACTCGAGATCAGCGTCATGCCGACCTTCACCAGCAACTGCCCCACCGTCCCCGGCGCGAAGTCGCCACCCAGCGCGGCCCGCACGGCCGTGAATCCACGGTGCAGGTTGGTCCCGTGGTCCGCATCGCCGATGGCGGCGTCGAGTTCGGTCAGCTCACCCTTGCGCTCACCGACGGCAGTCACCACCGCCTCGATCCAGGCCCGGCAGCGCACCAGGTCCAGCGTGTCGGGCTGCTGCGCCGGGCTGCCGTCGGCAGGGCGATCGTCCATGTTCAAGCCGGCGTCCCTTTCCAGATTCTGACGATATGTCATACGCCCCAGCGCAACGCGGGAGTGTTCACGGGCGCGTCCCACAGGTCGAGCAGTTCGTCGTCCGCGCGGCACAGCGTCACCATCGCCCCCGCCATGTCCAGGCTGGTCACGTAGTCGCCGACCAGGCTGCGCGCGATGGTGATCCCCCGGACGTCCAACTGCCGTGCCACCTCGTTGAAGAGGATGTAGAGCTCCGAAAGCGGGGTTCCGCCGAGCCCGCTGACCATCGCGATCACCTCGCGCGGATCCGGGTCGCCACTCTCGTTGTCGCCACTCTCGTCGAAGACCGACTCGGCCAGAATCGCATCGAGGGCCAATGCCGCCACCTCCCGTGCCGGGGCGAGCTTCTGACGACTCCTCCCCGGTTCGCCGTGGATTCCGACGCCGATCTCCATCTCGTCGTCCGGGAGTTGGAATCCGGGCTTGCCGTTGGCGGGAGTTGTGCACGCGGTCAGTGCCACCGCGAAGGAGCGGGAGCGGGCATTGACCCGCCGCGCGATGTCCGCCACCGAGCCGATCCCAGCCCCGCGTTCGGCCAGGGCACCGGCGATCTTCTCGACGAAGACCGTCGCCCCCGTGCCGCGCCGCCCGGCCGTCCAGGTCGAGTCGCGCACCGCCACGTCGTCGTCGACCAGGACCGTCTCGACCCGGATCCCGGCGTCCTCGGACGCCAGCTCGGCCGCCATCTGGAAGTTAAGCACGTCGCCGGTGTAGTTCTTCACGACGAACACCACGCCCGCACCGCTGTCCACCGCCTGCGCGGCGGCCAGCATCTGACCGGGCACCGGGGAGGTGAACACCTCGCCGGGGCAGGCCGCGTCCAGCATCCCCAGGCCCACGAAGCCGCTGTGCAGCGGCTCGTGCCCGGATCCGCCGCCGGACACCAGCGCCACCTTTCCTGGCCTGGTCCGGCTGGCCCGCGTGACGAACGGCCCGCCGCCGCCCGCACTGCCTGTCTCGACGCGCAGCGACGGATGCGCCGCCGCCAGGCCCGCGAGCGTGTCCGCCAGGACGGACTCGGGGGTGTTGAGGAACTTCTTCACCAGATCCTCCTCGGGCGCTGCTTCTGTGCTTCTGTACGTCTGTACCTCTGACTTCTGTACTTCTGTGTCGCAATGCTCCGACTTCGGCGAGGCCGAAACTAGCATCGCTACATGACTGAGAGCAGCAACGCGCCCACCGATCGTGCTGATATGTCGAACGCACGTCCTGCACGTGAAAGCTCATCTGACCTGGTGGGCCTGGTGGGTCTGGTGCTGGTCTCCCACAGCGCGCGGCTCGCGGACGGTCTGCGCGAGCTGCTCGATCCGCTCGGGGGCGGCCTGGTCCGCGTGGTCCCCGCAGGCGGGATGGACGACGGCAGTCCCGAGGGCGCGCTGGGCACCGGCTACGAACGGATCGAGGCGGCCGTGGCCGCAGCGGACGCCGGAGCCGGCGTGCTGCTGCTCCCGGACCTGGGCAGCGCCGTACTGACCGCGCGTCTGGTCCTGGCCGAGCTGGGCCGCGACGACGTGGTAGTGGTCGACGCACCCTTCGTCGAGGGCGGCGTCGCGGCCGTCGTCGCCGCGTCGACCGGCGCGTCGCTCGCGGATGTCGCCGCGGCAGCCCGCGAGGCCCGGACGATCCCGAAGTTCTGACCTCCTGTACGCGTCCGGACAAGTCACCCACCCCGGTGAGCTGTGACAATGGATCCGCAGCAGTGGAGCAGTGCAGCGGTAGAGCGGTAGAGCGGTACAGCTGCTGCGGTGGAGCGGTACAGATGGAGAGCGAGGAACCTCGTGGGCAGTCCTGTCGACCGACTGGTGGACCTTCTCGACCTCGAGCAGATCGAGGTCAACATCTTTCGCGGACGCAGCCCCGAGGAGTCCCTGCAGCGGGTCTTCGGCGGCCAGGTGGCCGGTCAGGCCCTGATCGCCGCCGGGCGCACCGTCGACCCCGAGCGCCCGGTGCACTCGCTGCACGCCTATTTCCTGCGCCCCGGCACGCCGGGCGTCCCGATCGTCTACCAGGTGGACCGCATCCGGGACGGCCGGTCGTTCACCACCCGGCGCGTGCTGGGCGTGCAGCAGGGCAAGACGATCTTCGCGCTGACCGCCGACTTCCACCTGCCGGAGGAGTCGCCGTTCGAGCACCAGGTCACCATGCCGGACGTCCCGTCACCGGAGTCGGTCCCGTCCGCGCTGGAGGAGGTCGGCTCGGTCCTGGGCGAGCTGCCGCCCTTCATCAGCCGCCGTCAGCCGTTCGACCTGCGTTACGTGGAGCGGCTGCGCTGGACCGAGGAGGAGGTCAAGGAGCTCGAACCGCGCAGCGCCGTCTGGCTCCGCACCAACGGCGCCCTCCCGGACGACCCACTGATCCACACCTGCGCGGTCACCTACGCCAGCGACATGACCCTGCTCGACTCGGTCCGTGTTCCGGTCGAACCGCTGTGGGGCAAGCGGAACTTCG
The DNA here is from genome assembly GCF_041262485.1 of Streptacidiphilus sp. BW17. Lineage (NCBI taxonomy): Bacteria > Bacillati > Actinomycetota > Actinomycetes > Kitasatosporales > Streptomycetaceae > Streptacidiphilus > Streptacidiphilus sp. BW17. The sequence goes on from NZ_JBGCCR010000023.1 coordinate 70,503, forward strand.
ACATGGCCTCACTGGACCACGCAATGTGGTTCCACCGGCCGTTCCGGGCCGACGAGTGGCTGCTCTACCAGCAGCAGTCGCCGATCGCGGTCGGCGGCCGGGGCCTCGCACACGGGCAGATCTTCGACCGGAGCGGACAGCTGGTCGTCTCGGTGATGCAGGAGGGCCTCTTCCGCCGCATCGAGTAGGTCGATCGGTAGATCAGCTGTCCTCGGTCGCGAGCAGGTCACGAAACCGGGACCGGCTGCCACCGGCGATCGGACGTGGGCGAAGATGCCCCGTGGCCACCGCACAGCAGTCCGATTCCCATCCGCCCGAACCCGAGCCCGTTCGCGAGGCAGGCGTTCCGGCCGCTCCCGGCGTTCCGCCCGAGCCCGGCTCCGAACCGCGGTCCGCGGCGGGCCGCCTGCGACGGCTCGCGGGCAGCGCGCTCGCCGACATCACGCCGCTGCGCGAGCACCCGCACTACCGGCGGCTCTGGCTGGGCCAGTCCGTGTCCGGCGTCGGCCAGCAGATGACCGCACTCGCCGTCTCCGTCCAGGTCTACGCACTGACCCGGTCGCCCCTGGCCACCGGCCTGATCGGGCTCTGCTCACTGCTCCCGCTGGTGGCCTTCGGGCTCTATGGCGGCGCGATCGCCGACCGGATGGACCGCCGCAAGCTGGGCCTCCTCGGCGCGAGCGGCGCGGCCGTGGTGTCGGTGTTCCTGGCCGTCCAGGCCCTGCTCAACCTGCACACGGTCGGACTGCTCTACGCGGCGGTCGCGCTGCAGGCCGTCTGCTTCGCCCTCAACGCACCGGCCCGCTCGTCCATGATCCCGCGCCTGGTCCCGGCCGAGCAGCTCCCGGCGGCCAACGCGCTCGCCTCGGTCAGCATGAACCTGGGCCTGACGGTCGGGCCGATGCTGGGCGGGCTCGGCATCGGGCTCTGGGGCTACCAGGCCGCCTACCTGTTCGACGTCGTGGCCTTCTCGGCGTCCCTGTACGCGATGTGGCGACTGCCGTCCATGCTCCCGGACCGGGCGGCAGCCTCCGGCAAGCGCGCCTCCGTCCTGGACGGCCTGCGCTTCCTGCGCGAGCGGCCCAACCTGCGGATGACCTTCCTCGCCGACATCGCGGCCATGGTGTTCGGCATGCCGCGCGCCCTCTACCCCGCCCTCGCGCTGACCCTCTACGGCGGTGGCGCGGGCACCGTCGGCCTGCTCGCCGCGGCCCCGGCGGTCGGGGCGCTGATCGGCGCACTCTTCTCGGGCTGGGTCAGCCGCGTCCACCGCCACGGCCTGGCCACGGCCTGGGCCGTCGCCGCCTGGGGTCTCACCATCGCCGGGTTCGGGCTGGTCCACCAGCTCTGGCTCGGCCTCCTGCTGCTGGCAGGCGCGGGCGCGGCGGACACCGTCTCGATGATCTTCCGCAACACGATGATGCAGGAGGCCGCCCCGGACGACATGCGCGGCCGCCTCCAGGGCGTCTTCATCGTCGTGGTCGCCGGTGGCCCGCGCCTCGGCGACTTCGAGTCCGGCCTGGTCGCCCAGCTCACCTCCCCCACCATCTCCGCCACCTCCGGCGGCCTCGCCTGCCTGGCCAGCCTCGTACTCCTGCTGGCCCGTTACCCGTCCTTCCTCCGCTACGACTCGCGCACGCCCACGCCGTGATGCCATGACCCCGTGACCTGCACACATCCCCCGGCAAACCTGTGCACAAGCACGGCCCCGGATCCTGTATTGTTCTTCCTGTGCCCGGGAGACCGGGGACGGACCGCAAAGCCGCAAGGCAACGCAGTCACGGGACGTGGCGCAGCTTGGTAGCGCACTTGACTGGGGGTCAAGGGGTCGCAGGTTCAAATCCTGTCGTCCCGACCAGCGTTTTCGCAGGTCGGAGGCCGTTTCCACCGAGAGGTGGGGACGGCCTTTTCGTTGTCTTCGCGCCTGGTGGTCGCAGTGTGGTCGCACCACGCGGCAGCCGCGTGGACCGACTGTCGCAATTCGCTTGACCTGGAATCGGTTTGAGCTCGATCAGCTGGTTCCGGTGCCCCGCAATGTGGTCGTCCTGTGGTCGCAACACCGCCCGAAGCGCCACAACGGTCGGCAGGACGGCGCGGTCGGCCCGGTCCAGCGTGTCGTCGATGGTGTACACGGCCTGGCGGGCGGCCTGGGCGGTGAGGTGGGCGTAGATGTTCGCCGTCGTGGACAAGGTGGCATGGCGCAGGGTCTTGGAGACCACGGTGAGCGGCACACCATTGGTGATGGAGATCGTGGCGGCGAGATGCCGCAGGTCATGGATGGCGCACCGGGGCACGTCGGCCTTGTCGCAGAGCCAGTAGAAGCGCCGCAGGACGCAGGCGGGGTGCAGCGGCCGTCCACCGGCCCGGCTGAAGACGAATCCCCCGTGATCCCCTCCCCCATCGGCCAAGTCGTCTGCGGCTGCACGGTCTTCGAGGGCGTGGGCGACGCGGTCGGAGAGCGCGACCCAGGTCTTGCTGCTGCGGGTCTTCGGACTGGTGAGGACCAGTCGGTTGTTGTCGACGGCCGACAGGGTGCACCGGACGAAGAGGATGCGCTCCGTCAGGTGGATGTCGTCCCAGTGCAGTCCGAGCGCTTCGCCCTTCCGCAGGCCGGTTCCGATGATGACCTCGACGAGGTCGGCGAAGAGCGGGTCGAGTGTGTGGCAACAGCGCAGGAACCGGGCCGCCTGGTCCGGGGTCCAGATGTGGCGTTCCGCGGCGGCGGGGCGTGGGATGACGGTGGGGCGGGCGAGGTTGCGGGCGAGGCGGTGGTGGCGGACCGCGTCGCCGAGCGCGCTGGACAGGGTGGCCAGGATCTGGTGGACGGTGACCTTCCCGCGTCCGCGTTCGAGCTGGGTGTGGACGTAGCCGGCCAGGTGGGCGTAGCCGAGGTCGTCCAGGAGCACGTCGCCCAGGGCGGGGATGAGGTCGTTGGCGACGTAGTCGCGGTAGCGCGCGAAGGTCGTCGGCTTCAGCAACAGCTGCTTGGCTTCCAGCCAGGCGCTGAGGTAGTCGGCGAGCGTCTGGTTGGGATCCGCGTTGAAGCCGACGGCCGTGCCCTCCAGCAGCCGGCGCAGGGCGGCGCGGGCGGCCTGCTCGGTGGGGAAGCCGCCTCGACGGACCGTGGTGCGGCGGTCGGTGCCGGGCAGGTCCACGGCGAAGGTCCAGGTCCCGTGCCCCGGATCCGAGAGCAGGTCCGGGCAGCGGGCACCGAGCTGGCGGCGCTGAGGATCTCGGCATCCGCAGCGACGGTAGACACGTCCACGACCCGCGATGGCACGCATGGTGATCGCCTCCCAAGCAGGGCTGGCCCAGTGACTCCATTTTCGATCTTCGTATGGCCGCCCATGCGACCACCTGGCGACCACGCAGCCGGTCCAGAGGCTCTGACCTGTGCCGATCCCCTAAAGGTGCGTTCCATCACCGCGTTCCTACTGGTGCCGTTGCCACGGATGTTCCTGCATCGGCTGCGGCTGCTCGTCCGCCCGGAGACGGTGCAGCAGAGCGGCGAGGAACACACGGTCCTACGGTGTGAACGTCACCTTGCGTCCGCCGAGCTGTCGATCAAGGACGGCGACCTGGTGGCGTAACACGAGGATCTCCACGTCCTTCTCGCGGTCGCTCATCGGCAGGAGCCGCACGGCGGCGAAGGCGTGGGTGACCGCCAGGTAGGCAAGGCGCAGCAACAAAGGCGATCCTCTTGCCGTACCCCCATCAGCCTCTGAACTGGGCGGATGACATTCTCGGCAGGCGCAGTGTCGCCGCCTGATCAGGTCACGGTGCCAGCGCAGGACCGTGTCCGGGCTGACCACCAGGCGGATCCTACGCAGCGCCTGCCAGGGCAGTCCCGACAGCAACGCTGCCAGGAACGCCCGGTCCTCCGGCCTGAACCTCGGACGCTCACCACCGAGCTGCCGCTGCAAGACCGTGAGCTGGTGGCGCAAGGCCAGGATCTCGACATCCTTCTCGCGGTCGCTCATCGCAAACAGGCGCAGGGCCGCGAAGCCCCGGGAGACCGACAAGTACGCGAAGCGCATGAACACGAGACGCGATCATGCCGGATCGGAACACCCCCGGGTGCAGGAACCTCCTGACCTGTATGGACGCAGTATTCGGCACCCACAACATCGGCCCCCGGTTCGCGTGAGCCACAACGGCACCACCGCTTCCTCGACTCAGTCGACGCCGAACCGTCGCTGGAGCTCACGGAACTGTGCCCAGGCGTCGCGCTCCTCGGCGGCGCTGCGCTCAGCGTCCTCCTCCCAGCTGACCGTGGGGAACAAGCCGGACTTCTCCCAGGTATCGAGCACGCTGTGGTCCCGGTGGTCCCATTCGCCTGGGAGATAATCACCGACGCTGTACAGCACTCGCAGATCGGCACCCACGAGGCGCAGAGTGGACCGGCTCGCATAGGCGCGCCGGTGCAGTGGACTCCGGGCGTCGAGTTCCAGTGCCCCCAGGTACGGTTCGGACTGCTCCAACAGGGCCTCGTGCAAGTCCTGAAGCTGATGTGCGCGAAGCCCTTCGACGACGGCGACCGCGACGTTCTTGGTGGCCAGCAGGGCCGCCAGCCCCACCACCTCGAAGCTACTCCAGTGACGCTCGCCACCAAGGGACAAGAGCTTGGCGGCGAGGTCGTCAACCCCTCCGTCTTCCAGGAGCTTGCGCACGAGCAGGCTCATCGTCCCGACCCGGCAATCGCGGCGGTACTCCGGCACGACTCGTGCGGCCTGGCAGATGGTGGCCCGCTCGATCCATCCGGGCAGGACCTCATCCTCGTCGAAGTGCAGGGCCACCGAGACGGGCGGCGCCATGGCGGTGGACTGCCGGGGCGCTGCTGCCAGCGGCTGTGCTGGTGAGTGCTCCGCCTGACCAAGGGGCACCTGCCGCGGCACGCTACCGTCGTGCGTAGAGGCGACTTCGAAGAGGGAAGCGGCCTGAGTCTGCGGGTGCCCGAAGACGAGCGCGGACACCTTGATCGCCCGGTCGGAAATTCCAACCACGAAACCGACACCCGCATAGTGCTGCGCATCGTCGGACCTAAGGTCCGTGGTCGCGGTGGTGGTCGTCAGCCATGCGGGATCGAACCGGACCCGGACGGTGCGCAACCCCAGTTGGAAGGTCAGCTGCGGATCGTGCTCCCACGTGCCTTCCAGCGGAGCCGGCGGGATCGTCGGCGCGTTGCGGCAACGCATCGCCCCGGAGAAGGACACCAGCATGCCGACGGCCAGTGACTCGACGCGATCCTCATCCAGCGGGGTGGCCTGTTCGTTCCAGCCCTCGAAGACGGAACGCAACTGCCCCACGAACTGCCCGGACTTGATGCCCTGGCCATGAAAGGCCTTATTGGTGTCGAAACCGACCCGATCGGCAACCAGCTGGAGCAGCGCGCCCGACTCACGCATCGCCATCCGCGGCATGTTGAGGTAGTCGACGGTGGCGTAGCGGACCCGCCACAGCCGTCCGGACTCGCGGAGCGAGGCGGCGTAGGTCTCGTGGTCGACCTTGCGCTGCTGGAGCGCCGGGGTCGGATATGCGGCCGGCTGCTTGTCGATCAAGTCGTGGCAACCAGGGCAGAGCAGGATCAGGTTCGTCACTGCGTCGCGTTGGCCCTGAGGCATGCCCGGAACCGCGCGCGGACCCTTGTCCGCTTGGGCAACAATGTGCGCGTAGTGAGCGGTCGGAGAAGTGCCTCCTATTCCGGAGTCGAGGGGCTCGCGGCAGAGGTAACACATCCCGAGGCCGAGACGCCACAGCTCGCGCTTCACCGCTTCGGTGACCTTGGCCTTGCGCACGCTTCCCATCAGAGGCTCCCTCGTGGCCTTCTTGATCTCTCCACTCGCCGTCCAGTTGTCAGGAGGACGGATCACGATCGATCGCCTTCAGCAGAACCAGCAACTGCTCCGCCGTCGCGAGACGCTTGACGTCCTCCGCGGGTGCGTCCACAGCCCAGTGCGCGAGGTCGTTGCGATAGGTGACGACCTCCCGGAGCCTGGTCACGATGTCCTCCCGCTCATAAGGCCAGTCGAGCTTGGACCACCGCACGTCGTCGTCCAGTAGGAAGGGGTAGTTGCCGAAGGTGAGGTCCTTGGGCTCCTTGATCTTGGATGCCTTGCCCGTATTGCGGCCGAGTGCCGCTCGCAGCTCATCCACGGACAGGCCACTCACTGCACGCCGAAGGCGACGCTCGAGTTCTTCAAGGACGATAAAGGGTCGGATCCGCTGCTTGAGTTGCTGAGCGAGGTCTGCGGCACTGAGCAGGCCGACGACGACGTTCTCGGAGTCGACGATGATCAGGTGTCCGTGCCTTCGGATGTCATCGATCCGAGAGAAGAGCTCCTCCTGCTCACGGGCGATCTTCGGGTGCCGATCCATGGCATCCACGAGCGACTCGGCGCGGCCTGCGAGCCCGGTCTTGGCGAGGCTCTCCAAGGAGATGACGCCGCGCAGCCGCTGATGTGCATCCACCACCGGGAGTTGGGTGCACCGCCCCTCCACCAGCCAGGTGATCGCGCGCTCCAAGGGAGCGCCCTCGTCTATCGTCAGAACCTCGCGACTGAGCGGCAGGTGCGCGATCCTCAGTGCGAGGTCGTCCGCCACACCCTTGCTCTGCCCGCCCTGTGGCTCCGGCGTCAGATCATTCGTCGACTCGGCGGCCTCCGCGGACTCCAGTGCCGATACTGTCACCAGCCCATCGAGCGGCACCTCGGTGAAGTGTGGCTCGACCTGCAACGCAAGGTCGGCGAGCGCTCGGTCGACGATGTCAATCACTTCGGCGGTGCGCCGCTGCCACCCCGCCAGCCCGATAAGATCGCGGGCCGTCAACTGGCGGGTACCGACTTCGGCGACCTCCAACCGCAACGCCTCAAAATCCGTCGGCGGTTCCACGTATCCGTGGTACCCCGGATCCTTGCCAGACTCCGCCAGGGCAGCGACCCTGGCGGACGCGTCACGGCGATTCAGTTCACTGATGGTCAGGAAGGCACCCATGCTGTCGCGCAGATCACCGTCCACCACCGCACGGTCCACGTCTTTGCGTATCCAGGTGATGCCACGGACGTGCCTAAGTCCCGCCGGGGCGTCCGCCCGGAACTCGTAGTCCCCCGTCAGTCGTCCGATCGCCACGACCTTGCGATACTTCCGCGGCATGACCACGAGATCGTCGACTGCCATCGTCGAGCGGAATCGCCAGAGTTGGTGCTTCCAGTTCTCCAACGTGCGGGGCGCCTCGCCCGGATACGTCGAGCGCAGCAGGGTACCGAGGTCATCGATCGTCTTGCACTCGGTGAGATCACCGAGTTGCTCCCAGCCAGCGATCACCAAGCCCCCATCAAGGGCCGCGTCCTCTCGCTCGCCGTGCCGGCCGCCCCGTACCGTCCATGCCCGAACCATGTCCCGCCCCCACTGACGATCGATCTTCGAGACCACGTATGGTAACCAGTTCCCGGGCTCGTCAATGACGCTGCAGGCAGGATGAGTTGGGCGCACAGCGAGCCTGCGTGTCGATCGCCTTCGGAACCTGCGCCTGCCGACACTTTCATCCGCGCTGCTCAAGCGGCAGGTCGGTACCTCGTGGATGAAGGGATCGCGGTCGCTCCGGCGTGCAGTCAGTTCCTCCCGCACACCTACGGCGATCGCGCCGAGGTAGCCGAAAAGGTCCCGGCGACCGAAGTATCCCTCTCAACCCTGGTCGTGGAGAGAGGACGGGGTGCCGCACGCTCTGCAACCCTGTGGGCTAAAGTCCGTCGGTTGCGGGCTCATCATTCGAAGAGCCGTGGTTCCTGCGCTCCACCTCCCTTCACCGGTCGGCGGAACCCTGGGGACACGGGCAGGATCGTTTCCGCTGTCAGGTCAGCTTGAGTGATGAGACGCCCAGAGCAGATCTCGTCCAGCAACGTGGCCTGGTGCGGCTCCTCTTCGACGAGGAAGCCGATGACGTTGAGGAGGTCCAGGAGTTCGGTCGTTCGGTCGGGCGTCCATCGTTGTGCGACGACGTGGTCAAGGTCGAGGCGGCGCTTGCCGGCCGGTTGCTTCCTGCGGTAGCCGAACCACTTGTCGAGTACGTTCATCCCGGACACGGCGTATGCGCGGATCTGGCTCGGCACCGGCGAGATGCGTCCCTCGCCGACCCGGAGCTCCTGGGTGACCGGGTCATAGATCAGTTGCTGGGGCATGGACGCCTCGTCGTCCGGTATTTCTTCCACGCATTGCGGCCGGTGGATGGGGAGGCGAGGCGCTCCGGCGGGCCGTCCGTTCTCGGGGTCTACGTAGCGTTCGCCGTAGGTGTGAGCCCACAGGATGCGGCGGCCGATGTCGACGCCGCGCTGCCAGAGTGCCGGTTCGTCGGTGAGTGGGATGCGGGCTCCTGGGTCTTCCAGGTCTTCGCGGAAGCGGTCGGTGTAGCCGGGGTGGGCGGTCACGGCGGCGATGTAGGCGAGCAGGTCCTCGGGCGAGACGGGCGCACCGAACGGGCGGCTGAGGAGGCCGAGAAGGCCGGGTGCGATGTTGGCATGCCGACCCTCGGCGTCGCGATACAACGGACGGGCGCAGCCGCTGCGGCCATTGAAGTAATGCATGTCAGGGATCAGGGCGCTGAACACGAGTCCGGGGCCGTCCGTGATCGGGTGGGCGTTCTGCTCCACGGTGTAGATCTGGCGGACACTGCGGACACGCCACAGGTCCGGGCGGCCGCGGACCATCAATCGGTGGTCGGGCATGATGAGTTGGCGATCGAAGGATCGGTAGCCCACGGGTACGGACTTCGGCTGCTCCCGTCGCTCCTCGCGCAGCGTGCTGTGGGAGTAGCCGTCCACTCCTGGCAGCGGTTCCACCAGTGAGTCGATGGTTCGATCAGGCGCCTCGCCCAGCAGCTCACGGCGTCGATCTGCATCGGCCGCCAGGAATCGCTTCCAGCGGTGCCGCAGCGTCTCTGCGTCCGGGGCGTAGACCCAGGTCCGACCGGGGGTTACCCCGCGCGAGGACCATGGCATCAGCTCGTCCAGGCTAGGTGACGAGGCCCACAGGTTGCTGCTCGGGGGCAGGAATGCGTCGGTCATCCCATGGGCGCATTCGCGCCATCGGAGATCATCCAAAGCGAGTGTCTGCAGTTGTTCGATCTTCTCCTCGCGCCGGCCGAAGAGTTGGATGTGCCTGACGGTGGCGGGAGAGCTTGTTCGCTGGCTGCGGCGCACGAACACGGCGATGCACAGTTGTTGCGCGACACCGGGAAAGATGCGGGTCGAGACGTCGGGCCGGTGTCCCTCTGGTGAGAGGTCGACTATCCAGCCCTCGTCGGCTCTGGAACGCAGGTAGCGGCGCATTCCGGCGAAGGCGCGGCTCTTGAGCCAGGCCTTCGGCGTGATGAGTGCGACCACCCCGAAGGGGGCGTCCTGGTGCGCGTCGAAGACCTTCCAGGTGGCCCAGCGCCAGAAGTAGGCGTAGAGGTTCGACATCTTCGATTCGTAGCGGCCGTTCCCGGGGATCCGGAAGGCATCGATGGGCGGGGGCTCAAGTGCCCCAGGGTCTCCGCTCTCCACCCACTTGCCGGCGCCGCGCCCGACGGCATCGTGCGGTGGGTTGCCCAGCACGACCATGACGCGTTCGTCGCGTTTGACGCTGTTGGCCTGTTTGCGGGATTCGGCGAGAGCTCGGTAGGTATGGGGGATCCAGTTGAATTCGGCGGTCGGGCTGTCCAGCGCATCCGCGACCAGCAACCGCATGCCCCGGGCTGGGGCCGCGGAGCCGTAGCGCTTGAGCATGGCGTGCATCCGCAGCTCGGCAACGGCGAATGGGCCGGTCTGCATCTCGAATCCGACAAGTCGCTCACCGACTATCTCGCGCAGCCGCGGGCCCACGGCTCCCGGCCCCTCCCTCTCCGCGATCGCCCCGGCGGCTCGCTCCAGCACATAGAGGAGGAACGTGCCAGTGCCCATGGCCGGGTCCACAACCACCAGATCCTGGGATGCGAAGCCCTCTGGGAGGCCGAAGTCTCTTGTGAGTATGGCTTCCGTCAACCGCACCATGGCCGACACGACGCCATGGGGCGTGTAGTAGGAGCCCGTACGCATCCGCAGGTCCGCGTCGTAGAGCTGCAAGAAGTGCTCGTAGAGCAGGAAGTACGCGTCTCCCGTTCCATCGTCCAACCTGTCCCAGTCCACCGCGCCGACGACGCGAAGCAATGTCTCCAACGTGGTGGAGAGGGCGGCGGCGGAGTCTACGGTGAGCACCTCCAGCGCCTTGCCCATCAGGGAGTGCTTCTTGCCGAGTTTCGTTGCGATGCCGTGGACGGTGTCGCCCTCGAATACGATCCCTTCCACCCGGGCGAGAAGCAGGGCGAAGACCACGACCTGTCCGAACTGTTCGACGAACTCCACGTCGGTGGTCTCCGGGAACAGCAGAACGCGCCACTCCTCCGCGAGCTCAGTGAAGGTCGGCGGACGTTCATGTGCCTTCTCCTGGACGATGGCCTCCGCGACCTCGTCGCTCAGCAGGCGGCATAGCCCCGCTACCGATCGGACCAGCTGCCCTGCGCTTCGGGGGGCCTGAGGCGCCCACGTCAGGAAGTCGTGAAGGACGCGAGCCAGCCTGCCGTCGTTTGGGGCCAGGCGCGAGCCGGAGGTGCGCACCGACCCGCGCAATCGCACGACTTCGCCGATCTGCTCACCGTTCTGGTGGAGCGAGAACTCATTCCCGTCGCACAGCAGGACGTTGGGCAGTCTCGCGAGCTTCTTCCACTGCACGGCATTGCGGCCCGTGAGGTTCAGTGGATCGGCTGTGGTGCCAGGTCGCTTCAGCTCGACGTATCCGATGCAAGCTCCGTCAACAGTGACCGCGTAGTCCGGGCGCGCGTCCAGTTCGATGAGCGGCACTTCGCCCGTGAGGGTGACCGTGAGGCCGAGGCCGTGGCAGGCAGCATGGAACAGGTTCTCCAAAGGACCACGAAGTTGATCCTCGGGCCATCCCCCACCCTTGAGCTTCGGAGTGACTTCGGCGCCGAATCGCGACACCGCCTGCGCAACGACCTGCTCGAAGCCCGTTCTGTTTCCGCCACCTCGGACCCCCACCTTTCCCCCTCCCGCTCATCCGCGACAACGCCATGGGCGACGAGCGTCGGCATGAAGCAACACGACGGGCTGCCGACCAGGTTCGGACGACCGTAGCCACCGGCATGGGGGCGGTCGCAGGTTGCACAAGGGGGCGCACGCCATGCCGCCCAATGCGCCGCCCGGCCGGACCAAGCTCCCGCCGCGTGGATTCGAGAATCTTCGACAGCCCAGACCGGGGATGGCATTGACCCCTCAAAGGGAAGTCATAAAATGGACATATTGGCGGCAAGTGCATCCGGGGTCACAATGCCGAACATCAATCAAGAGCGCATGAAATGCTCTCCATTGTTGGGAGCGTCTGCGAACGTCCCCCAACTTCCATGAGAACAGAGTGGCATGACGGCATTTCTGGGGGTCAAGGGGTCGCAGGTTCAAATCCTGTCGTCCCGACTGGGGTTCGCCCGGTCGTTGCAGGTCAGAGGTCGTTTTCTCGCTCGCGAGGAAGCGGCCTCTGGCGTAGGCCACAGCCTGCTTCTCACAACCGCCTCGCCACGCGAGGGCTCGAACGAGCTGCCCTCCCCAGCCAGGAGGGGTCGATTAGAGCCCTTTCCAGCCGCATATCGGGCCATCCGGTCACCGTTGCGGAGCACTTCATCGCTCACGGTAATCGCAGGCGCTGCGCAGCGGGCGCGTACTTGACGCACCTCACGATCGGTCAAGTGCCAATTTTGGGCCGCTTACCGGCCAGCCCCGAGAACTCCACCCGGAACTGCGCGCCAGCAGCCATGGCTCCGGCACATCGTCGGCGGCTGGTGGCCCATTTGCTTTGGGTTCTGGCGATCTGTCAGATCCGCGTCCTACGCTGGTCAGCGGGCCCGCGTCTCCTACCGCGAATCCCATTGCCGCCCCCCGCCACACGATCACCACGCTCCGTCCCGGGAGCGTAGCCACCCACTCGGGCTGCGAGTGATTTCCGAGCCCACTGGTCTGGTCAGCCGCATGCGCGATCACACGAAGACGTCACCGCACTGTCGCTGCCCATTTCGCCAGCGAGGTGAAGTCGTCGACGGAGAGCCCGAGCCGGGGGTCGACCCGGTGCAGCAGTGCGGGTCCATCATGGTGAGCTGCCACCCAGGCGCGATCCGCGTCGGTGATCTCGTCGTCAACCCAAGCGAACGCGCGCCCTTGGGCCCACGCGACGATCCCGGGCGTCTTCCAAAACACTGCACCTGCCGATAACTTCATCCGTGCAGTTCAAGCAGCATGTCGGTACTCATGGATGACGCCACCGAGTCGGTCTCTCCGACGTATGTCCAGGCGGGTGATCTGCCCGGGTTCGAGTGGTTCAGGGACCGGGCGTAGTGGTGCCGCCTGGTTGATGGCTTGGTGGGGCCGGTGGGCGTTGTGATGCTGTTCGAACTCGCGTAGTGCCCGGCGCAGGTGGCTCTCGTTCCAGATCAGTGTCCGGTCCAGGAGTTCGTGGCGGCAGGTCTGCACCCAGCGCTCCATGATGGCGTTCATGCGCGGTATCCGAACGCCGGTGAGCACGACCTGGATGCCGGCATCGGCCAAGATCTGGTCGAAGAGCGCGGGGAACTTCGAGTCCCTGTCCCGGATCAGGTATCTGACGGTGGCTCCGGCGTCCTCCAGGTCCATGACCAGGTTCCGGGCAGCCTGGGCGACCCAGTTCGCGGTCGGGTGCGCAGTCTTGCCGAGGATCCGAACGCGGCGAGTGGCGTGCTCGATGACCGCCAGGATGTACTGGCGCTGGCCAGTCAGGGTGACCGTCTCGATGAAGTCGCAGGCGAGCAGCGCATCGGCCTGAGTGCGCAGGAAGTCGGCCCAGGTGATGGCGCCGCGGTCCGGTGCGGGGTCGATGCCCTCTGCTTTGAGGATCTCCCATACGGTCGAGGCAGCCACCTTGATGCCGAGAGTGGAGAGTTCGCCGTGGACCCTGCGGTAGCCCCAGGACGGATTCTCGCGCACGAGCCGCAGGACCAGGAGCCGGATCGAGCGGACCGTGGGCGGGCGCCCGGACCGCTTCGGCCGGCAGGTTCGCGCGTGGCGCTGCTGCAGGAGATCACGATGCCACCGCAGGATGGTGTCCGGTTGAACCAGCAACCGCATACGGTGCAGGAACTCCCGAGGCAACGGCACCAGCAAAGCAGCGAGGAACGCACGATCCTCCGGACCTAACTGCACCCTGTCCCCACCGAGCTGCCGCTCCAAGACCGCGATCTGATGACGCAGAACAAGGATCTCAGCGTCCTTCTCCCGGTCGCTCATCGGCAGCAGCCGCAGCGCGGCGAAGGCATGGGTGACCGCCAGGTAGGCAAAGCGCAGCAACACAGGTGATCATCCTGCCGCAACCGCCGGCAAGGCTCTGAAATGGGCGGATGACATTTTCGGCAGACGCAGTGTTGATGATGCGGTTCTCGGTGGCGCCGTCGCCCATGTGAATCGTGTAGATCGCCTGTTGGGTGGTGGCGCAGGTGTCGGGAACGTGGACGATGACGCGGGTCCACGCGTTGAGCTGAGTGGCGAGCTTCCAGGAGCCGGTAACCGCCATGGTGCCGGTGACCTGTAGAGCCGCGAGGACCTGCGTCTGTGTGCTTGCCAAGGGGCTGAGTACATGGGAGCTGTTGTTTGAGGCGCCCGTGGTGGTGCTACGGGTCTCTGCCTACCAGAGGTGGAAGTCCTCTTTGGCCTCGTAGTAGCCGGAACTGTCGGGGTTGAAGTTGAAGCTCAGGGTGCCGGCGTCACTCCAGGTCTGGCTGCAGCCGTCGACCATGGGTGGCACCTGGCCGCTGACGGAGGCACCTGGCCCGCGACGAGGACCCGGCAGTCCGCCGCAGCATCGCGGACCACCCCCAACTGCCCACCCCCACAGTGATCGCCCTGATCAGCGACCCGGACCCGCAGGTCGCCAAGGCCTCTGCCCGGTCACCCGCCTGCCCACCGAGACAATGGGGCAGCTCCTCGAACTGGCACGCCTATGACACACCCCACCCGGTCGCACTCGGACACGACGCTCCCCACTCGCAACTCCGACACCCGCCCACGGAGATGGGATCAGCAATGGGGCACCTGAGGGCACGACAGCGGGCCCGCGTGCGGCTCGGCAACGCTGGGATCCCGACATCGTCCAAGGACCGCTCCACCGAGCCCTCGATCCTCTACATGTCCAGGCGCTGAGCCGCCCCCGCAGCGGGGGCGCCCGGAAGGGCTACCCCGCCGCTGCTGTGCCCGGGGCAGCGCCGACCGAGGCGGGATGGTGGATGTCAGCGGGAGGGGGCGGGGTCCTCGGGGCGGGCGGTGATGAGCAGGCCGGCGGCGATGGCCGCCAGGAGGGTGAGGGCGGCGGCCCACCAAAGGGTGGTGGTGTAGTCGTGGAGGATCGTGGCGCGGAGTTCGGTGAGTTGGAGGGAGGTGCCCGAGAGGTGGAGGAGGCCGGTGACGAAGAGGGCGGAGCCGGCGCCCGCGCCGAGTTGGAGCGCGGCGCTGACGGTGGATGAGGCCGCGCCCGTGTGGGAGGGGGCGACGCCGGAGGTCGCGGTGGCAAGGAGCGGCATCAGGGCCACGCCCACACCCAGGCCGGTGAGGACCAGGCCGGGCAGGATCTGCGTCGTGTAGTCGGCGGTAAGGGAGACGTCCGTCAGCAGTGCCAGCCCGATGGCCGCGGTGACCAGGCCGGCCGCGATCAGGACGCGGGCCGGAAGGCGGCCCGCGAGGCGGGCGGAGATCAGGGTCGCGCCGAGGAGGAGTGCGAGAGCCATCGGAAGGAAGGCCTCCCCCACCGCCGCAGGGGAGTAGCCGAGGGCGCTCTGTGCGGCCAGGCTCAGCGACGTGAGCAGGGCGAACACGCCGGCGCCGGTCAGGACCATGGCCACAGCGGAGCCTAGCCTGTTGCGGTCCGTGGCGACGCCCGGGGCGACACTCGGGGTGACGCCCGGAGAGAACGCCGGCTCGTTCCGGGACCGCCACCACAGGAAGCCGGCGAACACGGGAGCGCCCACCACCAGCAGGATCACCGTCCCGATGTCGCTCCAGCCGTTGGTCCCGGCCCGGGTGAATCCGAAGGTGACGGCGACCGTCCCGCACGTGCCGAGCAGCACGCCGACCACATCGAAGCGGGCGACGGCACCGCGCGGCGCCTCGTGCAGCAGGGTGAGCGCACCGACCAGGGCGATCACAGCGACGGGGACGTCGGCGTACAACGCCAGGCGCCAGCTCATGAGTTGGGCGAACCAGCCACCCACGAACATGCCCAGGACCGAGCCGCCGCCGGCGACTGCGGCGTAGAGGCCGAAGGCCGTGCGACGCTCCCGCGGGTCGGTGAAGTTCACGGCCACCAGCGCGAAGGCGGCCACGGTGACCAGCGCGCCCGACGCTCCCTGTAGACCCCGGGCGAGCATCAGCAGGGCGGCGTTCGGCGCCGATCCGCCGAGCAGGGAGGCCACCGCGAAGACAGCCAGGCCGATGACCATCGTGGCCCTGCGCCCCAGCAGGTCCGCGACCTGGCCGCCCAGCACCACGAGCGCGACGAAGGCGAGCGTGTAGCTGTTGACCAGCGTCGACCGCTCGGCGTTGGAGATGTGCAGGTCCATCTGGATCAACGGGAGCGCGATGTTGAACGTGCCCACTTGGAGGCCCACCAGCAACTGCGCCAGCACGACCGCGATCAGGCCCCACCAACGTCCTCGGTGGGCGGGCATCTGGTCGGCGGGCGTTGAGTCCTGGGGCGCGGGGGCGAACAGGGGCGAGGCGGCCCAGGCACCCTGCCCGGGCCCCGGCGGCTGCCCGAATCCCGGGGGCGGTCCGAATCCCTGCGGCGGCCCGAACCCCGGGGGCGTCGCGCCCGCCGGCCCCGCCCACCCCGCCGGTGCCGTCGGGGTGTAAGCCGGGGACTGCGGCTGCGGCGGCGCCGATGCCGATGCCGGGGAGGGTGCGACCGGGGTCGGCTGCGCCACGGGCGCCTGCGTGGGTGCCGGCACGTAGTCCAACAACTCGGCCGCATGCCGACCGAGTTGGGCGAGCACCGGACTGGGCAGCCACTCCGTGGCCCGATCGGTCGTCGTCTGCTCGACGACGTGCTGGAGGGTGGGCCGCTCGGCCGGGGCCTTGTGCAGGCACGCGCCGACGAGCTCCGCCAGCGACTCCGGGACGCCCGTCAGGTCCGCCTCCTCCTCCGCGATGCGGAAGAGGTGTGCGTTCAGCCCGCTCTCGCCGGCGCCGAACAGCAGCCGTCCGGTGGCCGCGTAGAGAAGGACCGCGCCGAGGCAGAACACGTCGCTGGCCGGGGTGAGTTCGAGGCCGCGGACCTGCTCGGGCGACATGAACCCCGGGGAGCCGATCAGCATGCCGGTGTGCGTGTGCAGGCTGTCTCCGAGGAGGCCGTCCATGGCGCGGGCGATGCCGAAGTCGATGACCCGCGGGCCGTCAACGGTCACCAGCACGTTGGACGGCTTGAGGTCGCGGTGGATCAGCCCCGCGCCATGGACGGCCTGCAGGGCGAGCGCGAGCCGGTTGCCGAGGATGCGGACCGAGTCCTCGGGCAGCGGCCCGAAGTCCTTGGCGACCACCGTCTGCAGGTCCGGCCCGGGGATGTACTGGGTGGCCACCCAGGGGATGTCGGCCTCGGGGTCCGCGTCCAGCACGGCCGCCGTCCAACTGCCGCCCACCAGCCGGGCGGCGGCGACCTCCCGGGCGAAGCGCCGGCGGAACTCGGGGTGCCCGGCGTACTCGGCCTGGACGACCTTCACGGCCACCGTGCGTCCTTGCTCGGACCGCCCCAGATACACCAGGCCCATGCCGCCTGCCCCCAACCGGGCGATCAGGCGGTAGGGGCCGATGAAGCGCGGGTCTTTGCCGGTCAACTGGTCCACCCGAGCAAGATAGTTCAAAGTGCACTGTCTGTTGGGGCAGTTGTCCGAGGCGGAACCGAGCTGCCGCTCAAGGACGGTGATCTGGTGGCGCAGGACCAGGATCTCCGCTTCCTTCTCGCAATCGCTCATCGGCAACAGCCGCACCGCCGCGAAGGCGCGGGTGACCGAGGAAGGCGAAGCGCAGCGACCCAGGTGATCATCCTGTCGCAACCCGGCCACCGGGCTCTGAACTGCGTGGATGACATTCGCGGCAGACGCAGGGGCGGGGCCAGAGATATCAGGACTGCTTTGACATTAGATAAGAAATCCTTCAGTATCCTCTTCATGCCACGCACCACCCTTGCCTCCGCCACCACCAACGGTCACTGCCTCGTGCTGATCGGCGTGGCGCTGATGTGCGTGTCGGACACCCACTGTCGTTGACGCCGGTCCTCTCCGGTCGCGTCGAGGCACTGCCTCCGCGGCGGGACGGCTGAACCGGGCGCCCCAGGCTGCCCGGTTCGACTCTGGTCCTGCTCCGTCTTCTCCCAGTCCTCTCCCAGTCTTCCTCCGGGGCCGCACACCGGCCTCCGTACTCGTCGCAGTGAAGTGAAAGGCACCCCAACAGTCATGTCGCGCTCTCATATACCGGGCGGCCTGCGCGCCGCCTCCTCCGTCGCGCTGGTCTCCGCGATCCTGGTGACGGTGGCGGCCTGCGGCCCGAAGGCGACCGGCTCCAGCGCCGACGCGACCGCGCACCAGGGCGGTACTCTCACCGTCCTCGACGAGAACCCGCAGACCGACTTCGACCCGGCGCGGCTCTACACCACCGGCGGCGGGGACGTGCCCGGGCTGGTCTTCCGCACCCTGACCACCCGCGCCCACGTCAGCGGCGCCGCCGGCACGAAGGTCGTCCCGGACCTGGCCACCGACACCGGCGAGCCCTCCGACAACGCCACGGTGTGGACGTACCACCTCAAGCCGGGGCTGAAGTTCGAGGACGGTACACCGATCGCCGCTGCCGACATCAAGTACGGCATCGAGCGCAGCTTCGCCCCCGAACTCTCCGGCGGCCCCTCGTACCTGCGGGACTGGCTGGTGGGCGGTGCCAGCTATCAGGGTCCGTACCAGAACAAGCAGGGCCTGGCCTCGATCGCGACGCCCGACGCCGCCACGATCGTCTTCCACCTCACCAAGCCCGAGGGCGACTTCCCCTACCTGGCAACGATGACGCAGTTCTCGCCGGTACCGCAGGCCAAGGACACCGGGGCGAACTACTACAAGCACCCGATCTCCTCCGGTCCCTACGAGGTGACGGAGAACCAGAACAACGGCACCACCATGGCGTTCAAGCGCAACCCGTACTGGAGCGCCGCCACCGACAGCCAGCGCAAGGCCTACCCGGACGTCATCGACTACGACTCGGGCCTGGACCCCGCGGTGATCAACCAGCGGCTGTCCACCAGTTCGGGCTCGGACGCCGCGGCCGTGACCACGGACACCAACCTCGGCCCCTCGGAGCTGGCGCAGATCGCCGGCAACAAGGGCCTCGCCTCCCGGGTCGGCACGGGGCACTTCGGCGAGACCTACTACATCGCCTTCAACCCAAAGGTGAAGCCCTTCGACAACCCGAAGGTGCGCGAGGCGATCTCCTACGCGATCAACCGCACCGCGGTCGTGGACGCGGCGGGCGGTTCCGCGCTGGCCACCGCCGCCACCACCTTCCTGCCGAACCAGGCGGCCTTCGGCTACACGCCGTACGACTGGTTCCCGGCGGGCGCGAGCGGCAACGCCGCCCAGGCCAAGCAGCTGCTGGCGCAGGCGGGTTACCCGAACGGGATCACTGTCACGCTGACCCACGACGCCTCGGACGGCAGCTACACCGGACCGGCGATCGCCACGGCGGTGCAGGCCGGACTGAAGTCCGCCGG
The DNA here is from genome assembly GCF_041262485.1 of Streptacidiphilus sp. BW17. NCBI lineage: Bacteria > Bacillati > Actinomycetota > Actinomycetes > Kitasatosporales > Streptomycetaceae > Streptacidiphilus > Streptacidiphilus sp. BW17. The sequence continues at coordinate 89,343 of NZ_JBGCCR010000023.1, forward strand.
GATCACCGTCAAGCTCAACCCGGTCCAGGACAGCGACTACTCCTCGCTGGTGAACTCGGTGAACACCGAGCCCGGGATGTACCTGGCCAGCTGGGGAGCCGACTGGCCCAGCGGTGGCCCGTTCCTGGCGCCGGTCTTCGACGGACGGCAGATCGTCACCGACGGCGCCAACTTCAACAACGCGCAGCTGAACGACCCCGCGGTGAACGCCGAGATCGACCGGATCAACGCGATCACCGACCACGCCCAGGCCGCCCAGGCTTGGGGCGCGCTGGACAAGAAGCTCGGCCAGGACGCCTACACCGTCCCGCTGCTGCACCCGGTCTACGAGCGGCTGTACGGCACGGACATCCGCAATGTCGTGATCAATGACTGGGACGGCCGCCTCGACGTCTCCGACGTCGCGGTGAAGTAGCAGCAAGGAAGCAGCAGGGGAAGCAGCAGTAGGGGAACTGGCGATCCGTCATGAGCATTGAGGAATACCCCCGGGTGGAGTCCGCCGGGGTGCTGGTGTGGCGGCGGCTGCGCTCCAGCCGGGCCGCGATGGCCGGGCTCGTGGTGCTGGCCCTGCTGGTCGTCGTCGCGGTGGCCGCGCCGTTGTTGTCCGCGATCGAGGGACAGGACCCGACGACGTATCACGACGGGCTGCTGAACTCGGCGCTCGGCGGCGTGCCCACGGGATCGCTCGGAGGGATCGACTCCACCCACTGGCTCGGAGTCGAGCCCGGCACCGGGCGGGACCTGTTCGCCCGGCTGGTCTACGGCGCCCAGATCTCGCTGTTGGTGGCGGTCGGTTCGACCTTCGTCCAGGTGGTGGTCGGGATGGCTGCGGGGCTGGCCGCCGGGCTCGGTAACCGGCTCGCGGACCAGGTGATCGGCAACCTCAGCGACATCGTGCTGGCGCTGCCCTCGCTGGTGTTCGCCATCGCGCTGATGGCCGTGGTCCCCTCCTCCTTCCCCCGGCCGCTGCTGCTGATGCTGGTCATCGGCCTGCTCGGCTGGGGCGGAACGGCACGGGTGGTCCGCGCGCAGACCCTCACGCTCAAGGAGCTCGACTACGTCGCCGCCGCCCGGCTGGGCGGCTCCGGCACCTGGCGGATCGCCCGGCGCGAGCTGCTGCCCCCGCTGGCCGCGCCGGTGATCACGTACGCCGCGCTGTTGCTGCCGTCCAACGTGGTGAGCGAGGCAGGTCTGTCCTTCCTCGGCGTCGGCGTCAAGCCGCCCACCTCCTCCTGGGGCCAGATGCTCTCCTCGGCGACCACCTGGTTCCAGTCCGATCCGATGTACGTCCTGCTGCCCGCCGCGCTGTTGTTCGTCACCACCCTCTCCTTCACGGTGGTCGGCGACGCCGTCCGCACCGCGCTCGACCCGCGGGCCGCCTCGCGGTTGCGGGTGGGCGTCGAGCGGCCACGCCGCGGCAAGCGGCGGCAGAAGTCCCAGACGTCCCAGGCGTCCCAGACGTCCCAGACCGGGGAGGCCGCCGCATGAACGGGCTGAGCCGATTCGTGCTGCGCCGGCTGCTCGGCATGGTCGCCGTGCTGCTGGTGCTGTCCGTCGCCGTCTACGCGGCGTTCTACCTGGTGCCCGCCGACCCGGCGCAGCTGGCCTGCGGCCCCAGGTGCAGCCCGGCGCAGGTGGCGCAGGTGCGCGACCAGCTGGGGCTCGACGCCCCGGTGTGGGCGCAGTACGGGCACTTCGTTCAAGGCATCTTCGCCGGACGGGACTTCGGGGCCGGTTCGGCCTCGGTGCACTGCGACGCGCCGTGCCTGGGGATCTCCTACAAGACCGGCGAGCAGGTCACCACCATGCTGTGGGACAGGCTGCCGGTGACCGCCTCGCTCGCCTTCGGCGCCATGGTGCTCTGGCTGCTGCTGGGCGTCGCCTCCGGACTGCTGTCCGTGCTGCGCCGGGGCCGGCTGACCGAGCGGGCGCTGACCGCGCTCACCCTGGCCGGCAATGCCACCCCGGTCTTCGTCATCGGACTGCTGCTCCTGCTGCTCTTCTGCGCCTATCTGCAGTGGCTGCCCTTCCCGAGCTATGTCGGGCTCACCCAGGATCCGCAGCAGTGGTTCTGGGGACTGCTGCTGCCCTGGGTCTCGCTGGCGTTGATCGAGTCCGCCAAGTACGCCCGGCTGACCCGCTCCTCAATGCTGGAGACCCTGGCCGAGGACCACATCCGCACCTTCCGCGCCTACGGTGTCGCCGAGCGCCGACTGGTCACCCGGCACGCCCTGCGCGGGGCGCTCACCCCGGTGATCGCGCTCAGCGCGCTCGACCTGGGCACCATGTTCGGCTCCGCGGTGCTGACCGAGTCGCTCTTCGGCCTGCCGGGGCTGGGCAAGCTGCTGGTCTCCTCGGTGGCGATCGTGGACCTGCCGGTGGTGGTGGGCCTGGTGCTGGTCACCGGGTTCTGCGTGGTACTGGCCAACGCCGTCGCCGACCTCCTGTACGCGACGGCCGACCGACGGGTGGTGCTGTCGTGACCGAAAAGCTCAGGACTGAAGAGCTCAGGACTGGAGAGCTCATGACCGATCAGCCGGCGACCGAGCCGTTGGCGACCGAGCAGCTGGTGGAGGTCCGCGACCTCACCGTGGACTTCCCGGTGGACGGCGGCGGCACCGTGCGCGCGGTGGACGGACTCTCCTTCGACCTGGCGCCGGGCGCCGCGCTCGGCATCGTCGGCGAGTCCGGCTCGGGCAAGTCGACGGCGGCCTACGCGCTGCTCGGGCTGCATCGCGGCACCGGCGCGGCGACCGGCGGCAGCGTGCGCGTCGCGGGAGTCGACCCGCTCGGCGCACCCGAGGCCGAACTGCGGCGGCTGCGTGGCGGTTTGGCCGCCATGGTCTTCCAAGACCCGCTCTCCTCGCTCGACCCCTACTACTCCGTCGGCGACCAGATCGCCGAGGTGTACCGGGTGCACAACCGCGTCTCCCGCCGGGCTGCGCGGCAGCGCGCCGTCGAGGTGCTCGACCGGGTGGGCATCCCCGACGCGGCCCGCCGCGCCCGCTCCCGCCCGCACGAGTTCAGCGGCGGAATGCGCCAACGCGCCCTCCTCGCCATGGCCTTGGCCTGCGAACCCCGTCTGATCGTCGCGGACGAGCCGACCACCGCGCTGGACGTCACCGTCCAGGCCCAGATCCTCGACCTGCTGCACGAGCTGCGCGCCGAGACCGGGGCCGGGCTGCTGCTCGTCACCCACGACCTGGGCGTGGTGGCCGACAGCGTGGACCGGGTCCTGGTGATGCGGGACGGCCGTGCGGTCGAACTCGGCCCGGTGGCCGAGGTGCTGGGCTCCCCGCGCGAGGAGTACACCCGCGAGCTGCTGGACGCGGTGCCACGGGTCGAGACGGCGCGCCGCGAGGCCGTCGAGTTTCGCGGGACGGACCAGCCGGACGAAACGGGCGGGCTGGACGAGCGGGACGAGCCGGGCGACGACCGTCCCGTCCTGCTAGAGGCCGTCGACCTGCGCAAGGAGTTCCGCCGCCGTGGCGCGCCGACCGTGAACGCCGTCGACGGCGTCTCGCTGACAGTGCGTCAGGGCGAGACCCTCGGCGTGGTCGGCGAGTCCGGCAGCGGCAAGACCACCCTGGGCCGGATGCTGGTACGGCTGCTGGACCCCAGCGGCGGACGGCTGGTCTATGACGGCCGCGAGATCGGACGGGCGAGCGAGCGCGAACTGCGGCCGGTGCGCGGCGAACTGCAGATGGTCTTCCAGGACCCGGTCTCCTCGCTCAACCCGCGCCGCTCGATCGGCGAGTCCATCGCCGACCCGCTGCGCGCGGCGGGAGAGCGCGACGACCGGGCGATCGCCGGGCGGGTCCGCGAGCTGCTCGACCTGGTCGGTCTCAACCCCGACTGGTACAACCGGTATCCGCACGAGTTCTCCGGCGGCCAGCGCCAGCGGGTCGGCATCGCCCGGGCGTTGGCCCCGCGCCCGCGCCTGCTGGTCTGCGACGAGCCGGTCTCCGCACTGGACGTCACCACGCAGGCCCAGGTGGTGGAGCTGCTCGGCCGCCTGCAACGGGAGTTGGGGCTCTCGCTGGTCTTCATCGCCCACGACCTCGCGGTGGTGCGCCAGGTCAGCGACCGGGTCGCGGTGATGCGCCGAGGGCAGGTCGTGGAGTCGGGACCTGCCGAGCGGGTCTTCACCGCACCACAGCACGCCTACACCCGCAGGCTCCTGGAGGCGGTCCCGGTCCTGGACCCCGCGCTGTCCGCCGAACGGCGCGCGGCCCGGGCGGTGCCCGCCCTCGAAGCCACCGGCTGAGCGCCGGCCGCGCGCCGGGCACCACATCGTGATGACGACGGTCGTTGTCCTCGAAGCTTCCCAGGTGACCTGGCTTGTAGGGTGGCGTGGAACATCTCTGATCTGATTCCTGGGGGAGGGCCCGGTGCGCGCCCGTCGGTGGATATGTGTGGTCGCTGGAGTCGTCGCGCTGAGCAGCCCGACGGTCGCGTATGCCCGTGGTGGCAGCGGTAGTCACGGGTTCGGCGGGGGCGGGAGCAGCCATGGTGGTGGCTTCCACGGGTCGACCAGCGGCGGCTTCGGCCACGGTTTCGGCGGCGGCTTCGGAGTCGGCCTTGGAGTCGGCGGCGGTGGGATCTTCCCCTTGCTGTTGATCGTGGCTGTGGTCCTCCTGATCTTGTGGCTCAGGTCCCAGCGCCGGAAGGCGGGGCAGGCAGCCGGTCTGAACACGGTGTCGGACCGCACGGCGCACCGCGCGGACGCACAGGCGCGCGACCGCGCCGCCCAGGTCGGGGCCCGGGTCGATGCGCTCGCCGACACGGATGCGACCTTCGACCGCGGTGCGCTGGAGCGCCGCGCTGTCTGGTTGTACGTGACTGCCCAACGGGCCTGGACGGAACGCGATCACGCCACCCTGCAGCAGATCCTGTCCCCGGTGCTCTACGGCAAGTGGGCTGACGAGCTGCGCGATTACGCGTCACGTGGCGAGGTCAACGTCGTGGAGGTCCTCTCCGGCCCGGTGGTCGAGTTGGTCGATGTCGCGAACCGTGCAGGTGAGGTGAACGACACCGTCACCTTCCGGATCACCGCGACGCTCAACGACTACGTCCGCCGCAACTACGGCGCGGACGACGTGCGCAAGGACGGCTCGACGCGCCCGGTCGAGTACTGGACGCTGCGCAAGAGCAGCGCCGGGGAGTGGATCGTGTCGTCGGTGGAGCAGGCGGCCGAGGGTGCACACCACCTGACCAGCGCCATCGAGACGGACGGCTGGGATCAGAAGGAGGTCGCTCGGGAAGCGGTGCTCGAGGTGGCCGGGAAGACCGCGGTCAAGGGTGTAAGCGACATCCTGTCGCTGACCAGTATTTCGTGGAGCACGGATGCCGACGCCGCCGTCGGCGATCTGAGCGTGCTCGACGGCCGGTTCGACAAGTCGGTTCTCGAGGTCGCCGTCGAGCGGTTCCTCGAGGAGTGGGTCATGAACGACGGCAGCCTCGACTTCACGTCCGTTCGCACGGTCAATCGAACCGTCATGCGTGACGCTCTCATCACGTCGGTCAAGGTGCGCTCGCTGGTCTCGCGCAACCCCATCGTGTTCCGTGTCGCGGTCGACGCAGAGGGCGTCTACTACGAGGTCGACCGCCGAAGCGAGCAGGTGCTCCGCGGTGACGCACGCAAGCGCGGGCCGATCACCTTCTCGTTCGATCTGCGGCTGGACGACACGTCGACCAAAGCGTGGACAGTGATCGCCGCCGACGTGGCCTGATCGAGGTCCCGGCCGTCCCCCCACGGCCGGGACACTCCATCGCTCACGCGAGTGATCCAGCCGCCGATTCTGTCGGACCTGCCGGCACCCGGAGCACCTCCGTCTGGAGGGTGTCGCCACCCCCGACCAGAGGTTTTCCGGTCCAAGGAGTGCGCGATGCGCCGACAGCGCCACGGGGAGATCTCGCGGCGCGGGCGGCAGTCCCGCGGACGGTTACGGAGGGTCAGCCGCGGGCCGGGCGCCACATCGTGGTGACGACATGGCCGTTCGGCATCCTCAGCTCGCCGTTCGGGACGAAGCCGACGGCGGCGTAGCGCTTGTCGTTGGCCGCGGGGTTGCTGGATTCCAGGTAGGCGGGCATGTTCAGCTCGTCGATCCGAGCCAGGCTCTCGCGGAGCAGTGCCATGCCCAGCCCCTTGCCGCGGTGGGCGTCGTGGGTGCCGAGCAGACTCAGGTAGAAGTGCGGCTCGCGCGGGCGGGCCGCCGCCATCGGCTCCAGAACCCCCAAGATCACCGCGGCCGTCTCCCTGTCGGTGATCTCGAGCAGGAAGTCAGCGAAACCGTGCTCCTCCTGCTCGGTGAGCTCTGTGCCGCCCGGCGGGATCCACACCGCGGCGGCCTCCACCTGTTCGCTGACCAGAAGCCACGGGTAGCGCAGCGCGGAGGTGGCCATAAGCCGCCACAGTGCACCCGCCTGCGTCGCCCGCCGCCCGGGATCAGGGAAGGCCGGCCCCCACACCGGGTCCTCGAAGAAAGCGGTGGTCAGCGTGGCGACGACGGCATCCGTCTCGTCGGCGCGCGCCGTCCGTACGGACAAGGACTGGGCTTGGTCGCTCATCCCGCCACGATAGTTCAGCGCGCCTGCCAGGCGGGGTCCGTCATGGCCTGGGCAGCAGGCCGGCCGCCTGTAGCGCCGGGGTCGGCGGTCAGCGGGGGTAGCCGGCCTCCATCCAGGCCTGGAATTCTCGCGTCCGCTCGGGTGGCCAGGCGCCGTCGCAGGGCATGACACCCTTCGCGAGCGCCTGGTGGATCCTTTCGGCGTTGGCACGTACGTCCTGGTAGGACGACAGGTCGAAAGCCTTCGACATCGCTTCGATGTCCTTCGCCCGAAAGAGGGGCCGGATGTCCCGTTCGAAGCTCGGTTCCTGTCGGCTCACGGCCTTGTCTCCTTCGGTTGACGCATCGCGGGGGTGTCCGCGGATTCCGGTCGAGGATGGCGCAGTTCGATCAGCGCGGCCACCGCAGGCCGCACTGCGGGGCACACCGCTCCTGCCCTCCCGCCCGGCGGCAACGCCGCCGAGGCGGCTCAATGACCGCCGGAACCGGCGGATGCGCTGGGCGCGGTGGTCGGCGTATCGCTCGGTGTGGGGCTGGGATTCGGGGTTGGGCTCCGAGCGGGGATCGTGGCCGGTCCGGCCGGAGAGGTGCTGACGGCAGAACTCGGCGTCGCGGTCTGGTGAGCGGCACTCGTGCCGCCGACGCCGCTGCTTCCCCCGTTGCCCGCAGGGGGCGAGGTGGACGGTGCGAGGGACGGGGTCGCCGACGGCCCCGCTGATCGGGACGCCGACGGAGCAGGAGAAACCGACGGTGATGGAGAAGGTGTGCCGTGGCCAGAAGCCGTGGGGGACACGATCGGGGCCGCCGGGATCTGCCGGGCCGAGGTCCCGCTCAGCAACAGCGGTGTCACCACGGCCGCGGCCGCGGCCAGCACCAGACCGCCTCCGCCGGCCACGGCGCGCAACCGCTTACGCCAGGTCGCACCGCGCCGGATCTGCTCGAATGTGCCGGGGGGCGGCATCAGCAGCACCGGGTCCGGTTGCAGCAACGCGGACAGCTGACTGTCGCGCTCGTCCTCCGGATCCTCAACGCGCGTGATCAAGATGTCCTCCAAGCTTGGCACGCAGCAGTTCCCTGGCTGCGTGCAGATCGGCCCTGACGGTTCCTTCCTTACGCCCTGTCAGCGCGGATATCTCCCGGACCGGCAGATCGGCGTAGTAGTACAGCAGCACCGGGGTGCGCAGGCGTTCCGGCAGCGACTGCGCCAACAGCCGCACGGACATGTCGGCGTGCTCGCCCTGCGCCCCGACGAAGGCCTCGGTGGACGCCTGGCGCATGGCCCGCCGCTCGCGTTCGAGTTTCCGCCAGTGGTCGCGGACCAGGTTCGCTGCCGTCACATAGAGAAAACCGCGCGGCTCTTCCACCTTGGTCCAGCGGGCCCAGAGGCGGGTGAACGCCTCCGCGGCGATCTCGTGGGCGGTCCCGTCATCGTCCGTCAGATGGCGGCACCAGCCGGCGAGGCCGGGGTAGATGGCAGCGAACAGCTCGGACGCTGCGGCGTCCTGGGACCTGCTCAACGTTCTCCAGGGCTGTGCGAGGGGGTCCGGTGGGTGGGGCGTGCGGCACCGCGCACCCCACCCACCGGCTGACTGACTGTTGCTAGCGACCGATCACTGTCCGGGGTCCAGCGACGCGAAGACGAGCACATTGTCGAGGTAGCCGTGTCCGCTGCTGTCCCGGGGACCGCCGCAGGTGATCAGACGCAGTTCGGGGCGGTCGACGTTCCCGTAGACCTCGCTCGTCGGAAACTGCGCCTTGCTGACGGTCTGCACCTTGTACACGGTGAAGGCCGCCGAGGCACCGTCCTGGAGCCGCACGGTGACACGGTCGCCGCTCCTGAGTCTGGCCAGGTGCAGGAAGACTCCGTTGCCGAACTGACCCACCGTCACATGCGCCAGGATCACCGACGGACCCACCTGGCCCGGCGTAGGCGACCCCTGGTACCAGCCGGCCGGCGCGTTCGCCTCGATCGGGGGCACCTGTACGGTCCCGTCGGCATCAAGCCCCAGTCGCATGACAGGCGTATCGACCCCGATGACGGGAATCTCCAGCCGCACTGGCGCCGAGCGCGCCAGCGCGCGCGCAGACGTCCCGTCGGCCGGAGCCCCTGGAGTCCCGACCGGCGTCTGCAGCGGCGCACCGGCAGGGCTGCTCGCGACTGTCGAGGCCCCGACCGCGGACGACGAGTCGGCGGCGCATCCGGAGGCCAGCGACACGACCGCAAGGCTCAGCACAGCCAGCCACGCGCCTGCGTACTTCACCGACACGGATCAGGCCCGGGTCTTGCGGCGGCGCAAGACCAGCAGGCCGGCCCCGCCGACCAGCACCGCTCCAGCGACTGCCGCCTCGGTCACGGCGGTGTCCCCGGCACCCTGTCCCGCGACCGGTGCGACCCCGGTGTCGGGCGCACCGCTGGGCACGGCACCGACCTGGCCGCTGGCGGCGGACTGCGAGGGCGCGACGGTCGGCGTGCCGCCCACACCACCCGAACCCCCCGCCTGCGAGGGCGACGCGCTCGGCGCGGCACTGGGAGTGCCGCTCGTCGCGGCGCTCGGCGCGGCAGTGGGAGTAGCGCTCGTCGCGGCGCCCGGCGCGGCGGTGGGCGTGGCGCTCGTCGCGGCGGCGGGCGCCGAGCCGGACGCGGCCAGGGCGGAACCCGCCCCACCCAGCACAACGGTGCAGGCCAGGGCCACGGAAGTGATGACAACACTTGTACGCATGAACAGCTTCCCTCTCATCGGCACGATCGACCCCGTCCAAGGGGTCGGCCGTGCTGCGTTCCTGATCGGGCGGAGAGACGAACCAGCACCGGCTCCTGCTGTAAAGAGTTGGCAAAGTTAACGGGCCGTCGCGGCTGCCACGTTGGACACCGCAGCGCCGCTGACGATCCGGAGCGGTCGACGCTGCCGCTCAAGGACAGTGATCGGCAGGCGCAGTGCCGGTTGTCGTGGAGGACTCCGCCTCGTCGGTCGTGTCGACGCGTCTCCACGTGCCGCCACCAACAAGGTCAGCCATGGATGCTCCATCAAGTCTGTTGCAGGCAGGGGCACAAGGCTCTGCCACTCGATCAGCGGCTCCCGTCAGGCAACGTGCGCCGATGCGGCTGACGGGCGATCTCGGGGGCCAGGGTCTCGGCGACGCCTCGCCCGTGGCCGTCAGGCAGTGGGTAGCCGCGGGGTGCCGCCTGGGGCAGAAGGGTGGTCGAGCGGGGGCGGGTCAGGCGGCGAGGCGGGCGGCGTCGCGGGCCGGGTCGATCAGGGTGACGGCCGCGAGCGCGCCCACCAGCAGGAGGACGCCCGAGACCACGATGGCGGTCTGGTAGCCGGTCGCCCCCTGGCTGTCGACGAGCTTTCCGACAATGGCCGGGGCGATCAGACCCGCGGTGGTGACCACGGCGTTCATCGTGCCCAGGGCACCGCCGCGCCGGGCGGGCGGGACAAGTTCGGCGACGGTGGTGACCGCGACGGTCGCGAAGGATCCCCCCAGCCCGAAGCCGACGACCAGCAGCGCCGTCTTCGCTCCGGCGCCGGGCGCCAGGGGAAGGGCCAGGCAGGCAGCGGCCCCGAGCGCCAGCAGGCCGCCGCCGACCCCGCCACGCGACCAGCGGCTGCCGACGCCGCGTCGCATCAGCCAGCCGGTGAGGGCCGCCTGGCCCAGGAGCGCGAAGGCTCCCAGGAGCCACGGCAGAGCGACGAGCTGTCCGGAGACGGCGGCGGAGTGACCGAGACCGTTGCTCAGGTAGGAGGGCATCCAGACGAGCATCAGTGCCACGCACCAGTAGGTGGCGAAGTAGGCGACGGTGGTACCGATCCAGGTACGGCTGCCGAAGATCCGACGGTACGGGAGCCTCGCTGCGGAGCCGCCGGACTCGGCAGGCTCGGCGGATTCGGCGCACGGCGAGTCCGGGGTGCCGACGCGGTGCGTCCCGTGGCCGCCGAACACGGCCCACAACACGGCCCACACCGCACCGGCGGCCGCGACCACCCACAGCGCGGCGCGCCAGCCGTGGTGTCCGATGACCCAGGTCAGACCAGGAGCGGTGATGATCACGCCGAGCGTGATGCCCAGGGTCACCAGGGCCCCGGGCAGGTTCCGGCGGTGATTGGGGAAGAAGGACAGCGCGGTCTGCTGGGCGACCGGGAACGCGGGCCCCTCGGCGGCCCCGAGCACGATCCGCGAGCCGACCAGCACGGCCAGACCGCCGCCCAGAGCCGCGGGCACCTGCGCGAGTGACCAGAGCACGGCCATGCCCAGCAGCAGCCACTTCGGTCGCACCCGGTCCGACAGCAGGCCCGCGGCGACCGCAGCCACCGAGAACAGCAGGAAGAAGGCGCTGTTGGCGAGCCCGAACTGGGTGGCGGAGAGCCCCATGTCCGCGCGGATCTGGTCGGCTGCGAGGCCGAACACGGACTTGTCCGCGAAGTTCACCATCATGAAGAGCACGAGGAGGCCGGTGACGACCCAGGCGCGGGTGCCGGGTCCCCGATCGGTTGCCGGGTCTGCGCGGAGCGTTCTGGCGGGTGTGTCGGCGGCTGTCACCGGAGTCCTCCGAGAGTGTGCTGGTCAGGGGCGCGGACAACGCCGACAGCGGACGCGCCACGGCGCGGACCGGGCGCGGGGTGGCCGCTGCGGTGCTCACGGATTCAGGACAGCGGGGCTCCGGCGATCGCGATGCGCTCCATGACGCGGCGCTGCGGGTAGTAGTCGTTGATCGCGTAGTGCTGGACCGCGATGTTGTCCCAGATGGCGACGGAGTCCGGCTGCCAGTGGAAGCGCACCTGGAACTCGGGGATCCGGGCCTGCAGCACGAGCTCGTTGAGCAGGTCCTGGCTCTCGGCGTCGGAGAGGCCGCCGATCCGCGTGGTGAAGGGCTCGTTGACGTACAGCACCCTCCGTCCGGACTGCGGGTGGCGGACGACCACCGGGTGCTGCACGGCCGGCAGGGTCTTGCGGAGCCCGGCGATCTGCTCCTCCGTCATGAACGAACCCCAGGTCGGCACCCAGTCGTGCTCCGCGGTCAGCCCCTCGATCCGGGCCTTCATCTCCTCGCTGAGGTTGTCGTACGCGACCCCCATGTCCGCCCACATGGTGTCGCCGCCGGCATCCGGCACCTCGACGGCACGCAGGACCGAACCCAAGGCGGGCGCGGCCATGAAGGAGTGGTCGCTGTGCCAGATGTTCTCGTTACCGACCGCCATCGCGTCCTTGGCCAGCCGCGAGACGCCCGGGGTGTCCCCCGTCGGGAAGAACGGGTTCGCCTCCGGCTCGCCCCAGACCCCGGCGAGCGCCAGGTGGCGCTCCGGCCCGAAGTCGCGCTGACCGCGGAAGAAGATCACCTTCCACTCCAGCAGCGCCTGCCGCAGCTCGCCGGCGAGATCCTCACCGATCGGCTGCGCGAGGTCGACACCGCTGATCTCGGCACCGATGTGCGGGGTGAGCGGGGAGATGTCCAGGATCCGGTACTCGGCCGCCGGGGCTCCGGGGGCGGTGCGGTCCAGGACCCGGCGCCCGAAGTGGATCAGGGGCTTGTCCAGGACGGATGCGGGCGCGGCAGACGTGGCCATGGGGTACCTCCAAGGGGCGACCACTGATTCGTTACCGGAAGTATCGATATCTGCCGCGCACTCGGCAAGGGTCTGCGGGTCTTAATTTCGTTACCTGTGGTAATCATTCTCCGGGCTCACGACCGACACCCTGCGTCGGCCCGTATCCTCGGACCATGGTCGGCACACAGGCACTGGGGGTCGAGCGGGGGCCGGGGCGTCCGCGGGAGGCACGTGTCACCAGCGCGGCCATGAAGGCCGTGATCGAGCTGATAACCGAGCAGGGTGTCGCGGCCGTCACCATGGACGCGGTGGCCGCGCGAGCCGGGGTGAGCAAGCCCGCGATCTATCGTCGCTGGCCGTCCAAGCAGGCCCTGATCGTCGCGGCTGCCGAGAGCCGCATCGGGCCGCTCTCGGTGCCGGACCAGGGAGATCTCCGGGCGGAGCTGCGCGAAGTGTTCACCGCGCGATTGGCGTCCTACCGGCTGCCGGGAACCGACCGACTGCTGACCGAGTTGATCGGCGCGGCCAGAAGGGGCAGCCTCGACCGGGAGGCGTACACCGCGTACGAAGACCGCGTGACGAGTGAGACCCGGATCATTCTCGAGCGCGGACTGGTCCGTGGTGAAGTGAGGTCGGACGTCGACATCCGGTCTGCGGCCACGCTCGTGGCGGCGCCGCTGGTCTACCGGCTGCTGGCGGAACGCGAGCTGCCCGACGGACGTTTCGTGGACGACCTGGTCGAGCTCATCGTCCGTGCGGTCGCACCCTCGGACCCGTAGGAGGCGCCGCCGGGCCCCATGAGGCGCTGACGCGCGACACTGCTCGGCAGGCGCAGGTCGGCCGATCGGCACACCATGGAATGGCCACGTTCTGCAGCCCCTCACTCGAGAAGCCTCGGCCATCCGGACCCCGTTGCCTTCTCCGGGAGGAGAAGGGAGGCGGTGGCCACGCCATCATTCGAGCCGCACCCACCGGGGCCCGGGCTCGGTACGCGGAATCCACTGAGGCGCCGCAGTGACTTCCTCCGGGGCTGGTTGCGGGCGCTCTTGGTCGTGAGCCTGGCCGTCACCGCCGCCCTGTGCGTCCTGCTGGGCCTCCACTTCTACGCCGCCGACCGCGCTTCCGTGGTCCGGCACGCCGAGCGACTGCATCGGGTCACCGCGGAAGCCGTGGCACAACCCTTGCCCGGCGGCGCCGGAGCGAGGATCGCGACGCTCGACTGGACTGACGCTTCCGGCAAGCACGTCGTGCAGGACCCGGTTCCGGCCACGACGAGGCCGGGCGACCACGTGGTCCTCTGGGTCGACCGGAACGACGTCCCGCAGGCGGCCCCGCCTGGGGCAGCCCAGAGCGCGGGAACCGCCGTGGCGTACGCGATGGCGGCGTTCGCCGGGTGCGCCACGCTCCTGGTCGGCGGACACGCCTGGGCCGGGCAGGCACTGAACCGGCGAGTGGAGCGGTCCTGGGAGGACGAGTGGGCTCAGGTCGAGCCGGAGTGGAACCACCGGAGCTGAGCCGACAGGAAGCAGCCGCGGCGGCCCCTCACGCCGCCCCGTGATCGCGCAGGCCCGCGTCGCGTCGGCCGACCCGGCGCCAGATGGCTCGCTGGACCTTGAGCGTGAGTGTGCCGACCGCGATCAACACCACGATGTTGACAAGTAGTTGGACCAACGATCCGCGAGCCTCGCTCCAGCTGCCGAATGCCGTCGAGACGCCGATGTCCGCGGCCGCCGGGATGGTGGTGACGGAGATGAAGACTCCGAGCAGCGCACTCGTCCTGGCTTCCGTCAGCGAGACGACGCCCACGATTCCGGCCAGCGCCGCGACCGCGAACGAGAAGAAGTCGGGCGTGTCGATCAAATGGGAGACGGGGCGTAGTCCGACGCTGAACGCCTTCGACTGGAACCCGCATCCGCGGATCAGCAGGCTGAACAGGAACGTGGCGACGATGGCCAGCAGGAAGCCGACGAGCAGCGCGGCCAGGCCTTGGCGGATCCTGGGCCGCGAGCGCTGGTCGATGCCGAGCGCGATGCTCACGATGGCCCCGTACTCGGGCCCGACGACCATCGCGGCGACGATGAGGATCTGGGAGTTGGTGACGATCCCCACAGCTCCGAGCAGGCCCGCGACGACCAGGTAGAGGTAGAAGCTCGGCGCGTACGTCCCCTCCGCGCGGATGCGGGCCTCGACCTGTTCCCAGACCGGCGCGTTGCCGAGCGCGCCGAGTCTGCCGGCTCTGATCTCGTCGGCCCGATCGGAGAAGGCCATGTCCACCGGCTCGATGACGATTGAGCCGCGCCGGTCCAAGCGCAGGACACGCAGGCGGCGCAGGACCTCGTTCGCCCCTCCGGTCAGCACGTCGCACACGATCTGGTCGCCGTCCGGGTTTCGCGCGGCTTCCCTCTGGACGACCAGGTTGAGCACGCTCGGCTCACTGCCGAGGATCTCGAGCGCCCGCTCAGTGAGATCCGCGGGGCTGACAAGGCGGACATGGATCATGTCCATGCAGAACCTCCGCGTTCCGTCGTCGCACTCTCCGCACCCTGCGGTCACCTCCAGTAACAGCGCGGCCGCGGAAATCGGCAATCCAAGCTCCGCCGCAGGCCAGGCGGGAACGCCGCTCCTGTCCGATATTGGATCGTGCCGGCAGTACGACCGGGAACTGACGGGAAACGGACCAGTCCATGGACACCCACACGCAGCCAGGGCCCTCGGGCGCAGGGCGGATGAGCCCGGACGACTTCCGGGCACTGTACGAGCGTCTGAGCGGGCAGTCCTCCGGCGGTGCTCGTGGCGCCCTGGACATCATCACGCCGGAGCGGGTTCGGGCAGCGGCCGCCGAGGTCCGCACCGGCCGGACCGTGACCCTGGCCGCGCCGGTGGAGACCGACCCCGGACCCGACAATCCGCAGCCCGCCGGTCATCGGTTCACCAGTCCGCCCGAAGACCAGGCAGCACCCGTCGGGCTGCACTTCGCGACAGACCACTTCAGCATGAACGTGCACGGCGACGCCGACAGCCACCTGGACGCGCTCTGCCATGTGGTCTACGACGGCACCCTGTACGGCGGTGTCCCCGCGGACACCCTGAAGCCGACCGGAGCCACCGCCCTCTCCGTCGAGATCGCCCACGACGGGATCGTCGGGCGCGGCGTGCTGCTCGACATCCCACGGCTGCGTGGCGTGCCCTGGCTCGAACCGGGCGACCATGTGACGTACGGCGACCTCGTCGCCGCAGAGACGGCCCAGCGGGTCAGGGTCGGCGAGGGCGACCTGCTCTTCGTCCGCGTCGGCCACCGACGCCGGCGCACTGAATCCGGACCCTGGGACTCGGCAACCGCCCGCGCCGGGCTCCACCCCACCGCCATGGAGTTCCTGGCGGAGCGTCGCGTGGCGGTGCTGGGCAGTGACAGCAACAACGACACGGCCCGCAGTTCGACGGACGGCGTCGACTTCCCCGTGCACGTCCTCGGGATCCATGCTCTCGGGGTCCACCTCCTCGACTACCTCCAGTTCGAGGACCTGCTGACGGTCTGTGAGCAGGAGGACCGCTGGTCGTTCCTGTGCGTCGTCGCGCCGCTGCGCCTGCCGGGGGCCACCGGCTCCCCCGTCAATCCGATCGCGATTCTCTGAGGAGCCGGTGCGTTCGAGTGAACGAACGCCCCGCCCCGATGCCCGACTCGCCCAGGGGAGCAGCGCCCGATAGCTTGCGATTTGACATGGATTGGCCGCGCCGCGGCGAGGCCGACGACCTGAGGACGGAGGCCAGCATGGCCGACGATCAGCACTACGACGTCATCGTCATCGGAACCGGCGCGGGCGGAGGCACCCTCGCCCACCGGCTCGCCGGCTCGGGCAAGCGGGTCCTGATCCTGGAACGCGGCGGCTACCTGCCGCGGGAACGTGACAACTGGGAGTCCACGGCCGTCTTCGTCAAGGGCAAGTACCTCGCCCCTGAGGCCTGGTACGACAAACACGGCAACGAGTTCCAGCCCGAGGTCAACTACTACGTCGGCGGCAACACCAAGTTCTACGGCGCCGCCCTGTTCCGACTGCGTCCCGAGGACTTCGGCGAACTGCGGCACCACGGCGGCATCTCACCCGCCTGGCCCATCGACTACCAGGATCTGGAGCCGTACTACACCCAGGCCGAGCACCTCTACCTGGTGCACGGCCGGCACGGCGAGGACCCCGGCGAGGGCCCGGTCAGCGCGCAGTACGCCTATCCGCCGGTGGAGCACGAGCCGCGGATCCAGCAGCTCAGTGATGATCTGGAGAAGCAGGGGCTGCACCCGTTCCACCTGCCGATCGGGGTCAACCTCACCCAGGACCAGCAGGGCCGGGCCACCCATGAGAGTGTCTGCATCCGCTGCAACCGGGTGGACGGCTTTCCCTGCCTGGTACGCGGCAAGGCCGACTCGCAGGTCATCTGTGTCGAGCCGGCCCTGGAGCACGACAACGTGCGGATGGTCACCGGCGCCAACGTGCAGCGTCTGGAGACCGACGCGACCGGACGGGTCGTCACCAAGGTGGTCACCGTGCTCGACGACGGATCCACGGCCGACTTCAGCGCCGACATCGTCGTGGTCGCCTGCGGGGCCGTGAACTCCGCCGCGCTGCTGCTTCGGTCGGCGAACGACCGGCACCCGCGCGGCCTGGCCAACAGCTCGGACGTGGTGGGCCGCCACTACATGCGGCACAACAACCTCGCCCTGATGGCGGTCTCGAAGGAGCCGAACGACACCGAGTTCCAGAAGACCCTCGCGATGAACGACTGGTACCTCGGGGCGGACGACTGGGACTACCCACTCGGCGGCATCCAGATGCTGGGCAAGTCCGACGCCGACCAGATCCGCGGTGAGGCCCCGCGCTGGGCCGGCAAGGCCTCCCCGGACATGCCGTTCGACGTGCTGGCGCACCACGCGGTGGACTTCTGGCTGTGCGGTGAGGACCTACCCCAGCCGGACAACCGGGTCACCCTGGACGGCGAGGGGAGCATCCACCTGGCCCTGGACGAGAAGAACAACATCGAGGGGCTCAAGCACCTGCAGCGCAAGCTGCAGGGCATGCTGGGGCATCTGGGCATGCATCCGCACCACCTCATGCCGCACAGCCTCTACCTGCACAAGGGGATGCCCATCGGCGCCACCGCACACCAGGCGGGCACCGTCCGCTTCGGCGACGACCCGAGCAGTTCGGCCCTCGACGTCAACTGCAAGGCCCACGACCTCGACAACCTCTACGTCGTGGACACGAGCTTCTTCCCGAGCATCGGCGCGGTGAACCCGTCGCTGACCGCCATCGCCAACGCCATGCGCGTCGGTGACCACATCACCGACCGCCTGCGCTGACGACGGCTCAGCCCCGGCTCCCGCCTCCGCGCCTGCCGCCTACCCGGGCGGGGACGCGGAGGCGGGGCTGAGAAGGACGGCGATGTCTCCGGCCTGCGGCGTCGCCTGCCGGCTCTGAGTGACCGGCGTGAGCCGCCCGTCCGGGTGCACCAGGAACAGCGCGTCGTGCCCGGCAGGGATGCCGCCACCGTCGACCCGGTGCGTCACGATCCGGGCGCCGGTCTCATATCTGCGGGCCAGCTCCGGTCGGGTGAGCCCTGCTCCGAAGAGCGGCTCCCCGCCGGTGAACGGGGCGACCACGCCGTGACTGCGCGTGGGGGGCCCGAGGCGCTGGACCGGACCCTCGACGCTGCCCCGCAGGGTCACCGCGGCCAGTGCGTTGAAGTCGTCCTCCTCGGTGAGCAGCAGGACTCCGGTGATCCCTTCCAGCTCCGCGCCCTCGCCGGTGGCCGCCGCGAACAGTTCGCCCTGAGCCAGCTCCAGCCCGGCCTCGCTGATCTGCTCGCGCTGGCGGTCGCTGCCGGCCCACATCAGGACGTCCAGGCCGGCCGAACGCAGCGCCAGCCCCAGATCGACCGCCCACGGCTCCCCGCCGACCAGCAGTGGACGCGAGCGCGCCGGTCGCAGCACGTCGAGGCGCCTGGCCACGGGGAAGGCCGTCAGGCCGTAGAGCGTGACCGTGGCGACGATCACCAGAAAGGTCACCGGGAGGATCTTCTCGGCGCCACCGACGCCCTTGGTGACCAGCGTGGCCGAGAAGGTCGACGCTGTGGCCGCGGCGACGATGCCGCGCGGCGCCATCCAGCCGATGAACGCGCGCTCCCCGCGCGGGACATCGCTTCGGGCGGTGGAGAGGGCCGCGACAAGCGGCCGGACCACCAGGACCAGCGCGGCGACGAGGCCGAGCGTGGGCAGCAGCAGATGCCGCAGGGACGCGGGGGTGACCGTGGCGGAGATGGAGATGAACAGCAGCCCGATGATCAGCGACACCAGGGTCTCGAAGAACGGCCGCCGGGCCGGCAGGTCCAGGCCGGGAAGGTTGGCGAGCGCCATCCCCATCACGACCGCGGCGATCAGCCCGGTGTCGTCACGGATGGCGTCGCAGGCCGCCGCAACGCCCACCGCGGCGGCGAGTTGCACCGTCGTCCCGAGGACCTCACCGAGCCTCAGACTGCGCAAGAGCACCCAGAGCAGGGCGGCTCCCACCGCGCCCCCGAGCAGGCCGACCGCCGCACTCGCCGCGAACTGCGCCACCTGGGCGCCCAGACCCTTGTGGGTGCTGGAGATGACGCCGTGGAAGACAAGCGCGCCCAGGATGCCGCCGACCGGGTCGATCAGCGAGCCCTCCCAGACCAGGATGCGCTGCAGCCGCTCGGTCGGACGCACGAAGTTGAGCAGCGGCCCCACGACCGTCGGTCCCGAAACGACGAGGATCGCTCCCAGCATCACGGCCGAACCGGATGAGATGCCCAGGAGCGGGGCGGCGAGGGCTGCGGCGGACGCCCAGGTGACCAGTGTGCCGATCCAGATCAGCCGGACCACGACACGGCGCTTGTGTCCTTGGAGTCTGCGCAGGTCCAGTTCGAGTCCGGCATCGTAGAGGATCACTGCCACAGCCAGCGACACCATCGGGGAGAAGGCCGGGCCCAACAGGCGGTCGGGGTTGACGTCGCTGGTCAGTGCGCCGGCGGTGAATCCGACCGGCAGCAGGACGATGAGCGCGGGGATGCGCAACCGGCTCGCCAGCAGTTGGGAGCCGACGGCGAGCACGACGATCAGGCCGAGGCCCACCAGAATCTGATTTGTCGTCAACACATGCCTCCGGATGCCCGACGCTTCGTCATGCGCCCCTCCGCAACCGCCGTATCAGGTGGACGGGGTGTCGGGGTGGGTGGAGCCGCCCTCGACGTCCGCTTCGGTCTGCGCTTCGAGCAGGCCGCGGGTGTCGAGGCGGTAGAGCAGGAACAGCGGAGGCCCGACGAGCACGATCGCGATCAGGAATACCAGGATGAGCCACTGCAGTGGTCTGGTCGCGCCGGCGGCCTGCTGCACGGTGAGGGAGGTCGGCACCAGGTAGGGGCGCTGCGCGGTGCCCCAGGCGAAGATGACCAGGGCCACGGCGGCGACGGAGGTGAACCGGGCCCAACCCGCTTTCCCGACGACCAGCCCTGCGGTGGCCAGGGCGGCCACCAGCGACAGGAGCACCAGGAGGAGTCCGAGTCCGTGGGTGAGCCCGTGGTAGACGTAGGAGCTGTGCCTATGGGTGGTGCCGAGGCCGATCAGGGCCAGGACGCCCACGACGACCAGGGCGCACCAGGACCGCAGCCGGAAGTACTTCTCCAGGTCAGGTGCGTCGAAGCGGCGGGCGTCCGCGGTGAGGAACACCGCACCCAGGAAGGCGGTGGCCGCGACCGCGAGCAGGCCGGCGATGACGGAGCTGGAGTTGGCCCACACCTCGGCCGAGGCCGTGACGCCCGGAGCTGCCCGACCGGATGCCACTCCGCCGATCGCGGCTCCCAGGAAGAACGGCGTCACCAGGGAGGAGACCGCGAAGACGGCACCGTAGAGCCGGCGTCGGGCCAACCGCGTGGTGGGCTTGCGCAGGGCGAATCCCGCGCCGCGCAGCACCAGCCCGACGGCGGCCAGGGCCAACGGCAGCCACATCGCGCTGAAGACGGCCTCGAAGAAGACCGGGAAGCCGGTCCACATGAGGATGAACACGAAGATCAGCCAGACGTTGTTGACCTCCCAGACCGGTTCCATCGCGTGGTCGATCAGCCAGCGTGGACGCTCTCCGCGCTGGGTGCCGCCGGCGACCAGGTCCCAGAACCCCGCACCGTAGTCGACTCCTCCGCCGCAGGCGTAGGCGGCGACCGCCACGAGCAGGATCCACGCCACGACGCCGGCGGTCATTGGGTGCCTCCCCTCGTCGGCCCGGTCCCGGGGTCGGGCGGCAACGCGGAGGACCCGGAGGCACCGGAGGACCCCGGGGCGACGGCTGCCGGTTCCGGCCGGGGTCCGTAGGGCGTGTCGGTCTCGGGGCCTTCGTCCGTTCGGCGGGCCAGGCCCAGGTCGGCGCGGCGCCAGCGTCGGCTCATCATCCGGAGCACTCCCACGAAGGCGCCGCCCAGGAGCAGGTAGACCACGACGATGATGGCGAACGTGGTCCACAGCGAGCTCGCCTTGGTGGGTGTGACCGCGTCGGAGACCCGCATGTACTGGTAGACGATCCAGGGTTGGCGGCCCACCTCGGTGGTGATCCAGCCGCATTCCACGGTGATCCAGCTGGCCACGCCGGCCAGGGCGGCGCAGCGGAAGAACCACCGGGTCCTGGGCAGGTCCCGGCGCCGCCACCAGTACACGGCATACCACAGGGCGAGTGGGATCAGCACGCTGCCGATCAGGGCCATGATGTCGAAGGTGAAGTGCACCAGGGTGGCTTCCGCCGTGGTGGGCCGGTCGTCGGCCGGGACCGAGGTCAGGCCCGTGACCTGTGTCTTCGCACTGAATCCGGCGAGGAAGGAGTCCAGGTCGGGGATCTTCAGGCCGCCTTTGACGCTGCCGTCGGACTGCAGTCGGCCGAAGAGGTACTCGGGGACGTGGGTGCCGGTGTTCCAGACGATCTCGGCTGCGGCGAACTTCTCGGGCTGCTTGTGGTAGATCTGCCGGGCGATGTTGTCGCCGAGGAAGAACTGCACCGGGGTGAGGATGGCGGCGAGGGTGAACGGGACGCAGAAGCCGAGCTTGTGGTAGCGGTCGCGGCGTCCGCGCAGCCAGCCCACCGCGTAGACGCCGGCCACGACATACCCCGCCGTCAGGAACATGGCGGCCACGAAGTGCCAGTACTCGGGGCCGAACATCGGCGTGAAGATCGCCTGCTGGACGGTCACGTTCACGGGCTTGCCGCTGGAGTCCAGGGTGAAGCCCTGGGGGGTGTTCATCCAGGAGTTGGCGCCGATGATGCCGAAGGCGCCCATCAGCGCGGTGAACGGCAGCGGCGCGGCGAGCCAGAAGTGCGTCCACGGCTTGAGCCGGCGCCAGCCGTAGAGGTAGATCGCGATGAGCACCGCCTCCAGGAAGAACGCCCACGCCTCGACCCCGAAGCCCAGGCCGAAGACGTCTCCCCAGGTGCCCATCATCTTCGGCCACAGCAGGCCGAACTCGAACGTCAGGACGGTGCCGGTCACGATGCCGACGGCGAACTGGACCGCCATCACGGCCGACCAGCGGCGCGCAAGCAGTAGCGCGACCGGGTCGTTCTTGCGCAGCGCCCGGTGGTGCATGACCAGGGTGATGAACGGCAGTGCCACGCCGAAGGGCACCAGGAGGATGTGGTAGCCCAGGGTGAAGGCCATCATCTGGCGGGCGGGCGCCTCTTGCGCGGGGCCGCCGCTGGCCAGCAGGGCCGTGAGGGTGTTCATGCGGGCCTCGGTGGATCGTGCCGGGTGATCGTCCGATCAGCCGGGGAACCGGACAGGGACGGCGCGTCCGCCATCGCGCCCCGCGATCGGGATGAGGTGAAAGCCCGTTCACGCCGGGAACCGGAGGCGAAGACCACCGCCCAGCTGATCAGTGCCCCGAACCGGCTGCGGAAGCCGGTGAGGAAGACGATGTGGATGAACAGCCAGATCAGCCAGCCCGGCAACCCCGACGCGTGGAACCGGCCCATCTTCACCACCGCCCGGCCACGGGAGATGTAGGCCGCGCTGCCCAGGTCCAGATAGCGGAACGGGCGCGGCTTGCCGGTCCGGCCCTCGAGGGTGTGCCGGATCCGGCGGCCCGCGTAGGCGCCGCTCTGCATCGCGACCTCGGCCAGACCCGGCAGCTTGTTCAGGCTCATGAGATCGCCGACTACCCGGATCTCGGGGTGGCCGGCAATGGTGAGGTCCGGTTCGACCATGATCCGCCCCGCCCGGTCCCGCTCGGCTCCGGTCGCCCGGGCCAGCGCCGCAGCCAGGGGCGGGGCTTCGACCCCGGCGGTCCACAGGACGGTGCGGGCCTCGAAGCGTTCCGTGCCGCCGTCGTGCCGGCGGACCGTCAACCCCCGCTCGTCCACCTCGGTGGCGATCGCACCCAGGCGAATCTCGACGCCGAGGTTGCGCAGCGTCCGGGCCGCGCGGCGGGCCAGGACCGGACCGAACGCGGCCAGGACCGCGTCCGCGCCGTCGAAGAGCAGCACCCGCGCCTGGCTCGGGTCGATGCTGGTGAACTCCCGGTCCAGGGTGAGGCTCGCGATCTCCCGGATCTGCCCGGCCAGCTCGACCCCGGTGGGACCGGCCCCGACCAGCGCGAAGGTGAGCCAGGCGGCACGTTCTGGCGGATCCTCGGCCGCCTCCGCCATCTCGAACGCACGATAGATCCTGCGCCGCAGACCGAGAGCGTCGTCCAGGGTCTTCATACCCGGGGCGTGCTCGGCGAACTCGTCGTGCCCGAAGTACGACTGCTGCACACCGACGCCCACGATCAGGTCGTCGTAGGGAACGGTGAGGCTGCTGCCGTCCGGGCGCACGGCGTGCACGACCCGACCGGTGACGTCCACGTCCGTGGCCGTCGCGAGCAGACAGCGCACGTTCTCGTGACGGCGCAGCACGGCGCGCAGGGGCTGCGCGATCTGACCGCTGGACAGGATCCCGGAGGCGCACTGGTAGAGCAACGGCTGGAACAGGTGGTGCGCGCAGCGGTCCACCAACGTCACCTCGACGGGTGCCCTGCGCAGGGCCCGGACGGCGAACAGTCCGGCGAAGCCACCACCGAGGATGACCACCCGGCGCGGGGTGACATGATCCTCCACCGGGCGTCAGCCTCCGGTGGCGAAGCCGGGGAAGAGGGTCATCCCGCCGTCGACGTAGATCGTCGTGCCGACGACGTAGTCCATCAGATCGGACGCGAGCACGGTCACCGCGTCGGCGATGTCCTCCGGGTCGCCGACCCGGCGGTAGGGGATCAGCTTGAGGAGCTCCTGCTCGGCCTCGGGGGTGTCCCAGGCGCTGCGGTTGATGGGGGTGCGGATGGCACCCGGCGCGACGGCGTTGACCCGGATCCCGTGCGGGCCGAGCTCCTGCGCGAGGGTCTGCATCAGCATCAGGACACCGCCCTTGGAGGCGGCGTAGTTCACATGCCCGGACCAGGGGATGATCTGGTGCACCGAGCTCATGCAGACGATCTTCCCCGCGGAACGGGACACCTCGGGCACGACGCCCCGACGCAGGAACTCCTTCGCCGCCTCCCTGGCGCACAGGAACTGGCCGGTGAGGTTCACATCCAGGACCTTGTGCCACTGCTCCACGGTCATGTCCGTCACAGCGGCGTCGCGCTGCAGGCCGGCATTGGCCACCAGCACGTCGATGGTGCCGAACTCCTCCATCATGCGCGCGAACATGCCGACGACCTGGCCCTCGTCGGACACGTCCGCCTCGTGCGCGAACGCCCGTACCCCGAAGCTCTGGATCTTGCTGACCACGTCCTCGGCTGCCTCCTTGCCGAAGACGTAGTTGACGACCACATCCGCCCCCGCGCGGCCCAGCCCGATCGCCGTCGCCAGGCCAATACCGGAGTTCGCCCCGGTCACCAGCGCCTTCTGCCCTCGCAGCAGCGGCAGCGCCATCGGCTGCGGTCCACTGTCCGCCGGTGAGGTCACTGCCGTCTCCCCTCGCTGGTGTGCCCGGGCGCCGAGAGCGACCGAGCCTGCACGCGCGACGCAACCACCCCGAGCGGCCGACTGCACGCAGGCGCACTCTTCGTTGGACCGTCGGAGGTATCGCTCGTCCGTCCAATGGACCAGCAGGCACGGCCGGGGCAGCCGTCCGGGGAACCCCTCAGCCGGGCGGCACGACGACGTTCCAGAGCTCCTCCCCCGCCAGATAACGCTGCACCTGGGCGCGGACAAGTCGCTGGGCGCGGGGCAGGAACGCGGAAGTGTTGCCACCCACATGAGGACTGATCAGGGTGCGGGGGGCATGCCACAGCGGATGCCCGGCCGGCAGCGGCTCCGGATCCGTGACGTCAAGGGCCGCGCTCAGTCGGCCCAGCCGCAGCTCCGCCAGCAGTGCGGCGGTGTCGACGACGGCCCCGCGCGCCACGTTGACCAGCAGGGCGCCGTCCCGCATCGCGGCGAGGAAGCCGGCGTCCACGAGATGGTGCGTCCCCTGGGTGAGCGGGAGAGTCAACACCACCACGTCGCACCGCGGCAGCAGCTCCGGGATTTCCGACAGAGCGTGCACCGGTCCCCGTGGTGCCATCCGGGCCGATCGGGCCACCCGCAACACATCGCACTCAAAGCCGACGAGTCGGTCCTCGACGGCCTCACCGATCGAGCCGTAGCCGAGGATGAGGACGGTTCGGTCCGCCAGCGAGGGAAAGTACCCGCCCTCACCATGGACGCGACCGCGGACACCGCTGCCAACCTCGACCTGGTGCAGAGCGCCGTCAACCGGTTCGAAGCCGACCGCCGGCGGGCGCCGGGACCTGGCGATCTCTGAATGAGCACCACCCCGCGCGTCCGCACACCGGCGTGCGGCAGCGGGCGTCGAGAGTTCTCATGGCCTCATGGAAGAACATCCGACCGTCACGTACACCAACGAACTGCTGTCTCTCACCGAGGATCTGGACCACGCGGCCGCCTCGGACTTCGTCCTGCGCGTCTTCGACAGCGGCGCCGACCACGGCTCCCACGACACCCTTGCCAACGTCGCAGCCGAAGAGACCGAGAAGGACGCCCAGATCCGTCGGCTCGCCGAGCGCCTGGCGGCCCTGGGCGAGGACCCACTGGCCATCGCGAGGGTGATGGCGGAGGGCGGCTGAGACGACAACACTCCGGACGACGGAGCCAGGCCCTCGGCTCCCTCATCAAGGCTGGTCCGGGCGCCGCAGTTGGTTGCGGCCCGGCGGTTGGAGAGGCCCGGATTCCTCGGCGGCCGGGGAAGCGGTCGGGGACCGCGCGGATGTGACGAAGAAGGACAGCACCCCCATCACCCCGGCGACCACGGCGGTCAGGCCGAACCCGGCGCCCAGGAACGCCGTCGCGACGAGCAGCAGTGGGTACGCGACCGATTGGTCGGTCTTCACGCCGGTGCTGGCGATCAGCAATCCCATCGAAACGGCGCTGCAAGCCAGGCCGATCAGGTAGACCCGCTTCATGGTGATCCGGCGAGCCAGCCCCGAGCCGAGCAGCGACGCAACAATCGCCGTCGTGACCTGCGGCAGGAACATGACGCCGTACTGGGTGCTCGAAAGCCCGTACTCGCTCTTCTCGGTGAAGATGGTGCTCGCCGCAGGAAACGTGACCAGGACGATGCCCTACACCAAGCCGGCCGCATTGACGACGGCGCTCTCAGTTCTTGAACCAGCAGCCACTCAGCCGCCACCTCCGCCTTTACGGGCCCGCCTTTATGGGCAAATCCGATACCCCGTCGGAGTCACCTCATGGCGTCGCCGAGCCCCAGGTCCCCCATGGCATGAGACCCCAGCGCAGGCTGTGCTGGTCGCCGCCTGCCAGGGTCACCAGGGCGTCGCCGCTCTGGAAGGCGTTCGCCGGGCAGGTCATCGGCTCCACGGCCAGTGACCGGCGCCGGCCAGCCTCGGGAAGCGTGTCCCCGCTGTACACCTGCACGAAGTCGGCTCCCTCGCCGAGCCGGACGTCCACGCCGCGCAGCCCGTCCGGATGGGCCAGACGGACCACCGACCCGCCCTTGGCGTCACGCTCCAGGCCGGTGAAGGCGGTGTCGAGATGCCGGCCGGCGATGTTCTGCGGGGTGCGGAAGTCGTAGGGAGTGCCCTCGACCGACTCGGTCACCGAGGGAATGCCCCGTTCGTCCGTGCGGAGCCGACGACCGGCGGGCACCGTGAGCACGATGTCGTCGACCAGCTCCGTCCCCACCGTGAGATAGGGGTGCTGGCCGGCGCCGTAGGGCGCGGCGCGCGAGCCGGCGTTGCGCACGGTGATCGCGACGTCGAGTCCGTCAGACGTGAGTGCGTACGCAGCCGTCAGCTCGAGCAGGAACGGGTAACCCGGCTGGGGCCAGAGGGTCGCGCCCAGCGTGACGTGGTCCTCCGCTGCGTCCTGCACGTCCCAGGAGGTCCAGCGCATCAGCCCGTGGATGGCGTTGCCGTGCTCGGCCTCGGTCAGCGGCAACTGGAGCTGTTCTCCGTCCCACTGGTAGGCGCCTCCCCGGACGCGGTTGGGCCACGGTACGAGCAGCTGACCGCGTCCTCCGTCGATCGCTTCGTCGACGCCGAACCCGTCGACGACGGGCTGCCCGGCCACGCGGTAGTCGCGGAGGGCAGCACCCAGCTCCACGACCACGGCCGTCTGATCGCCGTGCCGGAGCCGGTGCTGGCGACCGGTCAGGAAATCGGTCACACGTGGCCTCCTCGCAATCCGTCACGGCTTCGCGCCGCGCCACCGGCGCCACCGGGCGGGCTCCCGGGCGGGCTCCCGGGCGGGCTCCCGGGCGGGCTCCCGGGCGGGCTCCCGGGCGGGCTCCCGGGCGACTCTTCTGGTCGACACTGCAGGGATCAAGACCGACACGGGTGAAGTCACCCGATCGCGCGGCCGCCCTCGCCCCCCGACGGCTCGCCACCCGCAGGTCGGGAAGCCTCCGGAGTGGCGGCTCCGGCGGCTGCCAGCGGGGTCAGCCTGAGCGTGATGACGTAGGAGACCACGACCGACACGATCACCAGGGGCATCACGGTGAGCCCCTGCGTCCCCAGCAGCAGGGTGGCCAGCAGCACGGAGACCATCGGGAACTTGAGCATGGAGGCGGACATCGCCCCCACGCCCATCGCGAGCCCGGCGGTCTCGCCGAGTCCGGGCAGGTGGGAGAGCAAGATGCCGCCGGCCGCGCCGACGAACATCGAGGGGAACACCGGACCGCCGCGGAAGGCGGACAAGGACACGCTGTACGCGAGCGCCTTGCAGACGACGAGTACCGCGAGGGCGCCCGCCGAATACTTCGCGCTGCTCTCGAGGAGGGGGCCGAGTCCGCTCTGCCCCGAGTACAGGACTCCGGAGGCCGCGTGGCCGGTCCACTCCGCGTAGACGAGGGCGATCACACCGACGACGACGCCCGCGAGCACCGTTGCCGGCAGCCGTCGCGGCTCGACCAGTTTCAGCAGGCGGAGCGCCAGCCACCGGATCCCGGCGCCGACGAAAGCCGCCGCCACCCCGATCAGCAGTGCCCAACCGAACTCGGCAGCGTCCGGTCGGGCGGCGTGAGGGACGTCCGGCAAGATCAGCGAGTAGGTGCCCAGACCGGTCCACGAGCCCAAGCCGGTGAAGATCAGCGCACCGATGCCGGAGGCGAGCAGGCCGGGCACGAGGACGACGCCGAGCATCGGTCCGCCCAGTCCGGACATCTCCATCAGCAGGAACGCCCCCAGCAGCGGCGAACCGAGCAGCGTGCTGATCGCGGCGAAGCTCCCGGAGGCTCCCACAACTGCTGTCGCCTGCTTCGGGAACGACTTCCTGGTCAGCCGGAGCGCGGCCACGGCCAGCCCACTGCCGATGGCGATGAGCGGGGCCTCCGGCCCGATGACCGCCCCGAGGCTCAGCGAGGCCACGGCGGCGAGCGCGACACCGGGGAGGTCGGCCGTCGGGGTCGGGCCCGAGGCCACGAAGCCGTGGGCCGGCTCGTGCCCACCCTTGCCGGGGAGGTACCGGATGATCGGGCCGACAAGGAGCCCGGCCACGGCCAGCAGCGGCACCGGCCACCAGTTCGGCGTGCCGTGGAAGCCCAGGGCCTTGGGCAGGTCCGTGTAGGTCAGCGACTGGAGCTCGTTGACGAGCGCGAGGAAGCCGAATGCCGCCGCCGAGATCGGGACGCCGAGGACCGCGGCGATCAGGAGCAGCATCACGTATCCGCGGCTGCGGACGAGCTTGAGCGGGTCCGGGGCGGCTGCCGGTGGACTCCCCTCGGGCTCGGCCGGAGGGCTCGGGGCAGTCACACCGACTCCCGAGGACCGGGCAGGGTCTCGGCGGAGTCGCTCATGTCGAACTCCGGCGGCCGCTGGCGATCGGACGGCACGGCCTGGCGGGGCCGGTGGCTCTCCTGGGACATCGCAGGACTCCTGACCGATCTGGCTGAGCCCACGCCGCAGTGGGGCCCGAGGACTACCGGGGCGATCAGGGCACCCGGCGCGGACTCGACTCCCGGCTGAACGGCCGCGACGGCTGCTCGGGGTGCCCCTCACGACAGATCATCACGGCCCGAACCTGATTCGGCATCCGGGCGTTCCGCGACCGCACGAATCGCGCTGAGCACGGCCACCGGAGGCGAAGGCGCGGGGCACGTCGGATAGTGGGTCGGGGGGATCCTCTCGATTGGACAGCTCATGGACCGCTACCCTCCGATCGCCGACCACGGGCTGGTGGGCGATCTCCAGACGGCAGCCCTGGTCTCCTCGCAGGGTGTCGTCGACTGGTTCGCCGCTCCGCGGTTCGACTCCCCGAGCATGTTCGCGGCCTTGCTCGACCACGACAAGGGCGGCTACTTCCGGCTCGCGCCGGATGCGCCGGACGATTCCCGCAAGCAGCTGTACTACCCGGACACGGCCGTCCTGGTGACTCGGTTCCTGTCCCCGGACGGCGTCGGAGAGGTACTCGACTGCATGGATCCCGCGGGCTCGGGGACCGCCACCGACCGGCACACCCTTATTCGGGCGATCCGCTCGGTGCGGGGCTCGGTACGGTTCACCCTGGAATGCCGTCCGCGCTTCGACTACGGCCGTTCCAGCCACGACCTGGACCTCACCCCCGACGGAGCCGTGTTCCGAGCTCCGGAGATCACCGCCCACCTGCAGACGAGCTTCCCGGTGGAACGCGACGCCAACGACGCCGTGGGCAGCGTGACCCTCCATGAGGGCGAGACCGCGGTAGTCGTCCTCACCGTCTGCAGCCCCGTCGGACCCCCACCGCCCCCCACGACCCTCGCCGAGACGGAGGAGCGGCTCTGGGGCATCGTCGACTTCTGGCAGCGCTGGGTACGCGGGTCCCGCTACCGCGGCCGCTGGCCCAACATGGTCAACCGGTCCGCCATCACCCTCAAGCTGCTCACCTACGCGCCCACCGGCGCGCCGGTCGCCGCCGCGACGATGGGCCTGCCCGAACAGGTCGGCGGGGAACGCAACTGGGACTACCGCTACACCTGGGTCCGTGACGGCTCACTGTCCATCCGGTCACTGCTCGACCTCGGGTTCACCGAGGAGGCGACCGCGTTCACCCACTGGCTTCGCAACCGGCTCCTGGCCGAACGGGAGAAGGGCAGCAAGGAAGCCCTGCAGATCATGTACCGGGTCGACGGGGAGCCCATCCTGACGGAGGAGATCCTCGAACACTTCGAGGGATACCGCGGCTCATACCCGGTCCGGGTCGGCAACGCGGCCGCGGATCAGCTCCAACTCGATATCTACGGCGAGGCGCTGTACGGCCTCTCCGAGGGTCGCACGGTCGGCATGCAGGCGGACTACAAGGGCTGGAAGACCGTCGCCGACGCGCTGGACTGGCTGGCCGACTCCTGGGACCGGCCCGATGAGGGCATCTGGGAGACCCGCGGCGGACGCAAGGACTTCACCTACAGCCGGGTGATGTGCTGGACCGCCTTCGACCGCGGACTGCGCATGGCAGCCGCGTTCAGCCGTCCCGCCGACACCGAGCGCTGGACCAAGGCCCGGGACGCCATCCTGGAACAGGTCATGACCCGCGGCTGGAGCGACACGGACAAGGCGTTCGTCCAGCACTACGACGGGACCCCCGTCCTGGACGCCTCGCTGCTGCTGATGCCCCGGGTGGGCTTCGTGGCCCCCCGCGACCCGACCTGGCTCTCCACCCTGGACGCGATGGACCGCACGCTGGTCTCCGACAGCCTCGTCTACCGCTACGACCCCGCCGCATCCCCCGACGGCCTGCGCGGCTCCGAGGGCACCTTCAGCCTGTGCACCTTCCTCTACGTGGACGCACTCGCCCGCGCAGGGCGCCTGCGCCAAGCCCGCTACACCTTCGAGAAGATGCACACCTACGCCAACCATGTCGGTCTGTTCGCCGAAGAGGTGGGCCCCAGCGGCGAGCAACTCGGCAACTTCCCGCAGGCGTTCACCCACCTGTCACTCATCACCGCGGCCACCACCCTGGACGAGGCCCTGGACCAGGCCCTGGAAGCGATGCGCGAGTGACGACCCGGGGCAGGTGTCCCCACTCGCCATGATCCGCCCGGCCGGGCGGATCGCGTGTGCCCACTCGACCCGGCCCTGGGCGCGGTCCGGGACAGGACCGACCAACCAGGCCGACCGCAAGTTCGGTGCGCACGTCTTCGACCCGGCCAACGGTGGTGCCATCCTGTGGCAACACTTGTTCTGGTTCTTCGGGCACCCAGAGGTGTACATCATCGCGCTGCCGTTCTTCGGCATCGTCTCCGAGGTGATCCCGGTCTTCTCGCGCAAGCCGATGTTCGGTTACCAGTCGCTGGTCGCGGCCACGATCGCGATCGCCGGCCTGTCCGTGACCGTGTGGGCCCACCCCCACTTCCACTACGTGGTCTTCGGCACCGTCGTCTTCGCGATGTTCGCGGGCTTCCACTCCTGGTGGCCCAAGATGACCGGCAAGATGCTCGACGAGCGCCTCGGCAAGATCTGCTTCTGGCTGCTCTTCATCGGTTTCCACACCACCTTCCTGGTGCAGCACTGGCTGGGCGCCGAGGGCATGCCGCGCCGCTACGCCACCTACCTGCCCTCCGACGGCTTCACCACCCTCAACGTGATCTCGACCATCGGCTCCTACATCCTGGGCGCGTCGTGGGCGACCTCCTGCCCGCCGCCGCGGCACAACTTCCTCACGCTGCCCCGCATCCGCTCCGAGTCCCCCGCCTTCGAACTGCACCACCCGGCGA
>NZ_JBGCCR010000024.1:0-118973 GCF_041262485.1 Streptacidiphilus sp. BW17
CGTCCGCTGTATCGCTGAGCTGCACCTGTGCACTCTCCTTGTGCTGCAGCCACCAGGGGCGGGGGGGGGGGGGGGGCGCGCCCCCCCGGGGGGGGGGGGGCGGGGGGGGGGGGGGGCCCCCCCCCCCCCCGCGCCCCTGACGTTTGCAACTTCCCCGCCCCGAAAAATCTTCTCTCCGACTCGAAATAATCCCTGACTGCTCAGATGTTTCCATGGGTGGAAGCGCGGAACCCCGCACCCCGGACATGGAAGAGGCATCATGGCCAAGATCGCCGTCATCGGAGCCAAGGGCACCATCGGTACCCGCATCGTCACCGAGGCGCTCCGCCGCGGGCACCAGGTGACCGCGGTGGTGCGCGAGCCCGAGGGCTACGCCGCGCCGCAGGGCGTGCGGGTCGTCGCCGGGGACGTGCTGGACCCCGCGTCCGTGGCGAAGGTCGCCGCCGGGCAGGACGTGCTGGTCAGTGCGGTGGGGGGCGGTGGCGGGGACGGGCCGGGGCACCTCGCCACCATCGAGCCCGCCGCACGTTCCCTCGTCGAGGGCCTGCGCGGCCTCGGCGCGGCCGCTCCGCGTCTGATCGCGGTCGGCGGCGCAGGCAGCCTGGAGACCGCGCCCGGCGTGCAGGTCTGGGACACCCCGGGCCTGCCCGAATGGCTGCTCCAGATCATGCACGCCCACGGCGACGCCCAGGCCTACTACAACGGCGTCGACGACGTCGTCTGGACCGTGCTCAGCCCCTCCGGGACGATCGAGCCGGGCGAGCGCAGCGGTGCCTACCGGACGGGCCTTGAGCAGCTCGTGGTGGACGCCGACGGCAAGTCCTACATCACGTGCGAGGACTACGCCGTGGCGCTGCTCGACGAGATCGAGAAGCCGGCCCACCTCGGCCGTCGCTTCACGGTGGCCCGGTGACTTTCGGAGGCCCGGTGACGCGCGCCTGCCGGTAACGTGTGGAAGATCCCCTGGGGAAGGAGCCGCGCGATGACCGCGATCAGCATAGGAACCGCCGCCGAGGCCGTCGCCGACGAGCGCGTGCAGGCGTTCGGTGTGCTGCTGACGGCGACCGCGCGGCTGGAGCGCCTGCTGGGTGCGGCGATGGAGCGGGAGAGCGGCATCTCGCACCCGATGTTCGAGGTGCTGCTCCGGCTCGCCTCCGCGCCCGAGGGCGCGACCATGGGGGATCTGTCCCGCGACGCCGTGCTGACCAGCGGCGGAGCCACCCGGCTGGTCGACCGGATGGTCGAGGCCGGGCTGGTCCGCCGCGAGCGCTCGCGCTCGGACCGGCGCATCCAGATGGTCACCATCACCGAACTGGGCGCGGACAAGCTCGCCGAGGCGGCCCAGCGGCACGCGGAGGCGATAGACCGGCACGTCTTCCAGGTGCTCACTCCCGACCAGTTGGCCGCAACCGTCGCCGGTCTGGACGAACTCGGCCGCCACGCCCTGGAGTCACTGCCTCCGCTGGGGTAGACCGCTGGGGTGGGCCTCTGGGCTGGGCACAGCCCCTCGGCTCACGCCGGAGGCGGGCCCAGCATCGTCGAGAGCAGTCGGTCGAGGGAGTTGGCGAACATCACGTCCGGCTCCAGGGGCGCGGTGTCCGCGCCGCCGGCCAGGGTGGCGGCGAGGTGGGGGTACTGGCCGGTGGCCACCTGGGCGGCGAGGTAGGTGATCAGCTCGGCCTGCCACCGGGCGGACTGACCACCCGTCACATTGCGTTCCCACTCGGCGAACTGGCAGACGTGGCCGTTGAGCAGCGCGAAGAACTCCATCCTGGTCCCGCCGGGGAGCGCCGAGGCCACGGGTGACGACTCCAGCGCCGCGAGGAAGAAGTCGGTGCAGCGCAGCGCGTTGGGGCCCATCGAGGGGCGCGTCAGGCAGAGTCCGGCCAGCCACGGATGCCGCCGCATCGCGGCCAGCTCCTCGTGGGCCAGCAGGCGCAGGTCCGCCCACGGGTCGCCGCCGGGCTCGTCGGGGAGCGCGAACTCCCCGGCCGTCGCGTCCAGCATCAGGTCGAAGAGGTGCTCCTTCTTCGGCACGTAGTTGTAGAGCGACATCGTGCCCGCGCCCAGTGCCGCCGCCACCTTGCGCATGGAGACCGCGTCCAGCCCCTCCGCGTCGGCGAGCTCGATCGCCGCCGCGGCGATCGCAGCGCGGCTGTGCGCGGGCTCCGGGCCGCGTCCGGTGCGCTCCGGGCGCAGCCAGATCATCCCCGGCACGGCCGTGGCGTCGGTCTTGGGTTCCGTCGCAGGTGGCATCAGTGGATCACCTTTCCTCCGTCCGCAGTTTAGCGATCCCGACTTCTCTCTACGTACATCGTACGTAGTTGTAGTACGGTGAGCGCAGCGCGCTTCTACGTACGGTGTACCTAGAGAGGGGTTCGCATGAGCCTGCCCGCCGTCGAAGTGACGGATCTGCACAAGTGTTTCGGTCCCACCCAGGCCCTCGACGGGTTGGAGCTGAGCGTTCCGCCCGGAATCGTCTGCGGCCTGCTCGGGCCCAACGGAGCGGGCAAGACCACCGCTGTCCGGGTGCTGGCCACCCTTGCCGCGCCCGACTCGGGACAGGCCCGGGTCGTCGGCTACGACGTGGTCCGCCAGGCGGACGAGGTGCGGAGCCGGATCGGCTTCGCCGGTCAGCACGCGGCCGTCGAGGAGGGGCTGACCGGCCGCGACAACCTGCACCTGGTCGGCCGTCTGCACCACCTCGGCGCAAGCGGCGCCCGGCAGCGCGCCACCGAGCTGCTGGAGCGCTTCGACCTCACCGAGGCGGCCGACCGCCTGGTCCGCACCTACTCCGGCGGTATGCGGCGACGGCTCGACCTGATCGCCTCGCTGGTGGTCCGCCCGCCCGTGCTCTTCCTGGACGAGCCGACCACCGGGCTCGACCCGCGCAGCCGCAACGACATCTGGGCCATCGTCAGGGAGCTGGTCTCGGACGGCACCACCGTGCTGCTGACCACGCAGTACCTGGACGAGGCCGACCAGCTCGCCGACGACGTCGTGGTCGTGGACCACGGCCGGGTCATCGCCTCGGGGACGCCGGAGCGGCTCAAGTCCTCCATCGGCACCCGCGTCGAGGTCACCCTGGCCGACCTCGGCCAACTCGACGACGCGGCCCGGGTGGTGGCGGCCCTCGCGGGCGGGGAGCCGGTGCTGGCCCCCGACACCCGCAGCGTCAGCGCCGTCAGCGAACCCGGCCGCCGGATCCTGCTGCCGCAGCTGGTCCGCGAGTTGGACGCGGCGGGCGTCGCCGCCCAGGACGTCGCACTCGGCCATCCCTCGCTCGACGACGCCTTCCTCGCCCTCACCGGCAGCCGACCGGCCGCCGTACCCGCCGCGTCCGACGTCCCCAAGGAGACGGTGACCACGTGACCGCCCTCGCCCCTGCCGCGCCTCCGCGCCCGACCGGCGCCCCGCCCTCCTCCCGCGCAGGGAGCCACCCGCTGGCCGACGCGCGGACCCTGACGCTGCGTGTCCTGCTCTACTACCGCCGCTCGCCCGGCCTGATCGCGGCCTCGCTGCTGGCACCGCTGGCGATGCTGCTGGTCTTCGGCTACATCTTCGGCAGCGCCATCTCGCTGCCCGGCGGCGGCAAGTACCGCGACTACCTGATGCCGGGCATGTTCATCCTGGTCGCGGTCAACGGCATCATGCCCGCCATGAACGGCGCTGCGCGCGACGTCGGTCGCGGCGTCGCCGACCGGCTGCGGTCCATGCCGATCTCCCGCTCCGCCGCGCTGCTCGGGCAGACGCTGGCCGACGTGATGGTGAGCACCGTGGTGCTGACCATGATGGTCGGCGTCGGCCTGGCCCTCGGCTGGCGGGCCCACCACGGCCTTGGAGACGCGCTGGCCGCGATGGGGCTGCTGCTGCTCTTCCGCTTCACCACCAACTGGATCGGCATCTACCTGGGTCTGCTGGTCGGACGCGAGGACATGGCGGGACAGCTGTCGGTGCTGGTCTTCCCGCTCAGCATGGTCACCAACGTCTTCGTCACCACCGGCGGCATGCCGGGCTGGCTCCGCTTCCTCGCCGACTGGAACCCGATCAGCGCGGTCGCGGCGGCAGCCCGCCAGCTCTTCGGCAACGCCGTGCCACTGCAGCCGGGCGACCCGTGGCCGCTCCAGCACCCGATCCCGGCCACGCTGGCCTGGGTGGCCCTGCTGCTGGCGGTCTTCTTCCCGCTGGCGGTACGGAAGTTCAACAGCCACGGCCGCTGAGCCGGCGGTCCGCCCGGCGGCGGATGTGCCATCAGCTTCAGCGTACAAACCGAAGGGCCCCGGGACCGCATGTGCGGTCCCGGGGCCCTCTCGCTTCGCCGACAGGCGCCGACGTCAGTGCGTCGCGCTGCGCGCCTCCGCCCGCTTGGCGCGGACGTCGCCGACCTTGCGGCGGATGACCATCATCGGCGCCATCAGGGCGAGGGCGACCTGGAGCGAGGCGCCGATCTGCAGCAGCGTCCCGCCGCCCGGCAGGCCGGTGGCCCAGGCGGCGAGGCAGCCCATCGCGACCGCGATCCAGCAGAGCGTGGCTGTCGCCAGCTTGCCCTGCGGCTTGGGGTACTCGACCTGGCTGACCATCAGGGCCGCGACCGCCACGATCCCGAGCGCGCCCAGCACGAACGGCGGGTTGAGCAGCACGATCGAGATGACCGTCAGCGCGCCCATCGGGGACGGCATGCCCTGGAAGACCCCGGGCCGCGCCTCCGTGCAGGAGAACCGGGCCAGCCGCAGCACCACGGCCAGCAGCACCACGATGGCGATGCCCGCACCGATCCGCTGGTGCGCGCCGCCCGCGGTCATGCCCCAGACGACCACGAAGTAGGCCGGGGCGATGCCGAAGCTGATCAGGTCGGCCAGGTTGTCCAACTCCGCGCCCAGCGCCGAGCTGCGCAGCTTGCGCGCCACCAGACCGTCGAACAGGTCGCACATCGAGCCGATCAGCAGCAGCGTCACCGCGGTCGCGGCGCTGCGCCGGTCGCCGCTGGTGGCGACGCCGGTCAGGTGCGGGATCAGCACGCCGGTGGTGGTGCAGTAGATGGCCAGGAAGCCGCAGACCGCGTTGCCCAGCGTGAACAGGTCCGCCGTGGACAGGTGTTGCGGCGAGAACTCGCGTCGCATCTCGCGGTCGCGCGCCCAGCGCAGCCGCCGTACGGCGCGCTCGTGCTCGGTCTCGGCGTCGTTCAGTTCATCGTCCAACTCGTCGTCCAGCAACTCGTCGTCCAGCTCGTCGCGGAGACCACCGTGCAGGGCCGGGCGCACGGCCTGGTGCAGGCCGTCGTCGTCGTGGTCCGCGTACGCCTCGGGTTCAGTCACGGTCAAGACGTGTCACCCCTGCCGTCGTGCGCTGACCCACCTCGACACCGGGCTCGACTCCGGCGGGCAGGTAGGTGTCGACGCGGGAGCCGAAGCGGATCAGGCCGACCCGCTCGCCCTGGTCGACCTTGGTACCGGTGGTGACGTAGGGGACGATGCGACGGGCGACCGCGCCTGCGATCTGCACCATCTCGATGTCGCCGATTTCGGTGTCGAAGTGCCAGACGACCCGCTCGTTGCGGTCGCTGTCCTTGTTGAACGCCGGGACGTAGCCGCCGGGCACGTGCTCGACCGAGCGCACCACGCCGGGCAGCGGCGCGCGGTTGACGTGCACGTTGAGCGGGCTCATGAAGATCGCCACCCGCGTCCGACCGTCCGGCCAGGCGTCGATGCTCTGGACCACGCCGTCCGCGGGCGAGATGACCCGGCCCTCGCCGATCTCGCGCTCGGGGTCGCGGAAGAACCACAGCATCCCCGCACTGAGCGCGGTGGCCGGCACCGCCGCCAGTGCCCATCTGCCGTTGCGCCGGGTGAGGGCGGAGCACGCGGCAGCGGTCAGCACGGTGGGTACCAGCCAGGGTGACGCGCCGCGGGCCAGCGTCACGCGCGGACGGGCCGGGCTTGCGTCGGTCGGTTGGGACGGACGAAGGGGCATCGAAGACCTTTGTGGCGACCGAAAGGGTCGCAGCAGTCGAGGGGTTCGGGGACGACAGTGCCGTGTGCGACATTGCCGTTGACGACAGGTGCCGGTAGCCGACAGTTATCTATCCGAAGGGATGCTATCGGCAGCGGGTGGTGCCGTAGCAAGCTCCGGGAGCCCGGGCGGGCTGTTCCCGTGTGTCTCTCTGTCTCTCCCGCCAAGGTAAGCCGCCGGAGCAGGGCAGGCCAAGGGCTGTGGGCGAACGGTGACGAAACCCTCAGGCCGGGCTCCGGGCGGGATCCGCCCTGGGTCCGGCCGGGATTCGTACAGGAACAGGGGCGTGAACCAAGCGTTCACGCCCCTGCTTGCGCTCTCCGACGGCTACTCGGCGAGCCGGTACTCCTCCAGCAGACGACGTCCCACGATCATCTTCTGGATCTCCGCAGTTCCTTCACCGATCAGCAACATCGGGGCCTCACGGTAGAGGCGCTCGATCTCGTACTCCTTGGAGAAGCCGTAGCCGCCGTGGATCCGGAAGGAGTCCTCGACGACCTCCTTGCAGTACTCGGAGGCGAGGTACTTGGCCATGCCGGCCTCGAGGTCGTTGCGCTGGCCGGAATCCTTCTTGCGCGCGGCCATCACCATCATCTGGTGCGCGGCCTCGACCTTGGTGGCCATCTCGGCCAGCTTGAACTGGATCGCCTGGTGCTCGGCGATCTTCTTGCCGAAGGTCTGCCGCTGCTGCGCGTAGCGGATGCCCAGCTCGAAGGCGCGCTGCGCGACACCGCAGCCACGGGCCGCGACGTTGACGCGGCCGACCTCGACGCCGTCCATCATCTGGTAGAAGCCGCGGCCAGGGACGCCGCCCAGGATCCGGTCCGCGGGCAGCTTGACGTCCTCCAGCACCAGCTCGGTGGTGTCGACGCCCTTGTAGCCCATCTTCTCGATCTTGCCGGGGACGGTCAGGCCGGGGACCGTCTTGTTCGGGCCGAAGCCCGGCGTCTTCTCGATCAGGAAGGTGGTCAGGTTCTTGTACGGGGAGGAGGCGCCCTCGTCCGTCTTGACCAGGCAGGCGATGACGGTGGACGTGCCGCCGTTGGTCAGCCACATCTTCTGGCCGTTGAGGACGTAGAACTCGCCGCTCTCGTCCTTGACGGCCTTGGTGGCGATGGCCGCGACATCGGAGCCCAG
Source organism: Streptacidiphilus sp. BW17 (assembly GCF_041262485.1). Classification (NCBI taxonomy): domain Bacteria; kingdom Bacillati; phylum Actinomycetota; class Actinomycetes; order Kitasatosporales; family Streptomycetaceae; genus Streptacidiphilus; species Streptacidiphilus sp. BW17. The sequence goes on from NZ_JBGCCR010000024.1 coordinate 7,147, forward strand.
ACCCGGCTCGGACATCGAGAAGGCGCCGCGGATCTCGCCGGTGGCCATCCGGGGCAGGAAGTAGTCCTTCTGCTCCTGGGTGCCGTGGGCGTTGATCATGTAGGCGACTATGAAGTGGGTGTTGATGATGCCCGACACCGACATCCAGCCGCGGGCGATCTCCTCCACGGTCAGGGCGTAGGTGAGCAGCGACTCGCCGAGGCCGCCGTACTCCTCCGGGATCATCAGGCCGAAGATCCCCATCTCCTTGAGGCCCTCGACGATCTCGGCAGGGTACTCGTCACGGTGCTCCAGCTCGGTGGCGACCGGAATGATCTCCTTGTCGACAAAGCTGCGAACCGTCGCGAGGATCTCCTGCTGGATCTCGTTGAGACCTTCGGTCTGGGCGAGGCGTCCCATGGGTCGTGTCCTTCTCTTCTGTCCGGGCGCTCCACGGGCGTGGCATACACCATGGAGCGCCCGAGCACTGTGGGGGAGAGCGGTTTGGTGTTACGGCTGCTCGCGCAGTTCGGGGCGGCCGGGCTGCTCGCCCCCGCGCTCCTTGATGTACTGCTCGGTCGGGACCATGACCTTGCGGCGGAAGACGCAGACCAGGGTGCCGTCCTGGTTGTAGCCCTTGGTCTCGACGTGGACGATGCCGCGGTCGGGCTTGGACGTCATCCGCTTGTCGAGGACGGTCGTCTCGCCGTAGATGGTGTCGCCGTGGAAGGTCGGCGCCACATGCTTGAGCGACTCGATCTCCAGGTTGGCGATCGCCTTGCCCGAGACGTCCGGGACGGACATGCCCAGCAGCAGCGAGTAGATGTAGTTGCCCACCACGACGTTCTTGCCCTGCACGGTGGTGGTCGCGTAGTTGGCGTCCATGTGCAGCGGGTGGTGGTTCATGGTGAGCAGGCAGAAGAGGTGGTCGTCGTACTCGGTGACCGTCTTGCCGGGCCAGTGCTTGTAGATGGCACCGACCTCGAACTCCTCGTAGGTGCGTCCGAACTGCATCGCCGTGGCCCTCAGCTCTCAGGGATCTCGAACTTGGTGGTGCGCTGCATGCCCGCGGCGCGGCCCTTGCCGGAGATGACCAGGGCCATCTTGCGCGAGGCCTCGTCGATCATCTCGTCGCCGAGCATCGCCGAGCCCTTCTTGCCGCCCGCCTCGCTGGTGCACCAGTCGTACGCGTCCAGGATCAGCTCGGCGTGGTCGTAGTCCTCCTGCGAGGGGGAGTAGACCTCGTTGGCGGCGTCGACCTGGCCGGGGTGCAGCACCCACTTGCCGTCGAAGCCCAGCGCAGCGGAACGGCCGGCGACCTCGCGGTAGCCGTCGACGTTCTTGATCTGCAGGTAGGGACCGTCGATGGCCTGCAGGTCGTTGGCGCGCGCGGCCATCAGGATGCGCATCAGGATGTAGTGGTACGCGTCCGCCGGGTAGCCGGGCGGCTGCTCGCCGACGACCAGGGACTTCATGTTGATGGAGGCCATGAAGTCGGCCGGGCCGAAGATGATGGTCTCCAGACGCGGGCTCGCCTCGGCGATCGCGTCGACGTTGATCAGACCCTTGGCGTTCTCGATCTGCGCCTCGATGCCGATCTTGCCGACCTCGAAGCCCATGGTCTTCTCGATCTGCGTCAGCAGCAGGTCCAGCGCGACGATCTGCTGGGCGTCCTGGACCTTGGGCAGCATGATGCAGTCGAGGTTCTGGCCCGCGCCCTCGACGACGGTGACGACGTCACGGTAGGTCCAGTGCGTGGTCCAGTCGTTCACCCGGACCACGCGCGTCTTGCCGGTCCAGTCGCCGTTGTTGAGGAACTCGACGATGGTGTGGCGGGCGCCCTCCTTGGCCAGCGGCGCGCAGGCGTCCTCCAGGTCCAGGAAGACCTGGTCGGCGGGCAGGCCCTGGGCCTTCTCCAGGAAGCGCGGGTTCGAGCCCGGGACGGCCAGGCAGGAGCGGCGCGGACGCAACCGGTTGACGTTGCTCATGAGGCGAGGGTCTCTTCCTTGTTGTCCGAGGTCGGAGCGGTCTGGGCGAAGATCGTGTCCAGCCCGTGGGCCCGACGGATCTCGTCGACGATACGGCCGATGATCGTGGTGATCCCGAAGTCCTTCGGAGTGAACACCGCCGCCACGCCCTGGGCAAGCAGTGCCTGCTCGTCGGCGGCCGGGATGATGCCGCCGACCACGACCGGAACGTCGGTGACACCGGCGCGGGCAAGGCGCCGCAGCACGTCCGGGACGAGCTCGGCGTGCGCACCGGAGAGGATCGACAGGCCCACGCAGTGGACGTCCTCGGCGACGGCCGCGGCGGTGATCTGTTCCGGCGTCAGCCGGATGCCCTGGTAGACCACCTCGAACCCGGCGTCGCGGGCCCGGACGGCGATCTGCTCGGCGCCGTTGGAGTGGCCGTCCAGGCCCGGCTTGCCGACCAGCAGCCGCAGCCTGCCGCTGCCCAGCTCCTCGGCGGTACGGGCAACGGCCTGACGGACGGTCAGCAGCTCGCCGCCGGACTCCGGGTCGATCGTGCCGGTGATCGGCGCGCCGCCGACACCGGTGGGCGCGCGGTACTCGCCGAAGACGTCGCGCAGCGCCTGCGACCACTCGCCGGTGGTGACGCCGGCCCGGACGCACGCCAGGGTGGCCGGCATCAGGTTGGCGTCGGTGACGGCCTGCGCCTTGAGCTCGGCCAGCGCCGCCTGGGCGGCGGCCTCGTCGCGACCGGCGACCCAGCCCGCGAAGGCCTCGGTCACGGACCGCTCGGCGTCGCCGTCCACCACCATGATCGCGGTGTCCAGGTCGGCGGTCAGCGGGCTGGGCTCGGTGGTCTCGTAGCAGTTGACACCGACGACCTTGTCCTCGCCCGACTCGATCCGGGCGCGTCGCTCGGCGTGCGAGCCGACCAGTGCGGCCTTCATGTAGCCGGACTCGACGGCCGGGATCGCGCCGCCCATCTCCAGCACCTTGGCGATCTCCGCCTCGGCGCCCTCGACCAGCTCCGCCACCTTGCCCTCGACGACGACGCTGCCGGTGAACAGGTCGCCGTACTCCAGCAGGTCCGACTCGAAGGCCAGCACCTGCTGGATCCGCAGCGACCACTGCTGGTCCCAGGGCCGGGGCAGGCCCAGCGCCTCGTTCCAGGCCGGAAGCTGCACGGCGCGTGCGCGGGCGTCCTTGGACAGCGTGACGGCGAGCATCTCCAGCACGATGCGCTGGACGTTGTTCTCCGGCTGGGCCTCGGTCAGGCCGAGCGAGTTGACCTGGACGCCGTATCGGAACCGGCGCTGCTTCGGGTCGGTGACGCCGTAGCGCTCCAGCGTCACCTTCTCCCAGAGCCGGGAGAAGGCCCGCAGCTTGCACATCTCCTCGACGAAGCGGACGCCCGCGTTGACGAAGAAGGAGATCCGGGCGACGACCTCGCCCATCTGCTCCGGCTTGACCTGACCGCCGTCACGGACCGCGTCGAGCACGGCGATGGCCGTGCACATCGCGAACGCCAGCTCCTGCACCGGCGTGGCCCCGGCCTCCTGCAGGTGGTAGCTGCAGATGTTGATCGGGTTCCACTTGGGGATGTTGGCGACCGTGTAGGCGATCATGTCGGTGGTCAGCCGGATCGACGGACCGGGCGGGAAGACGTGCGTCCCGCGCGACAGGTACTCCTTGACGATGTCGTTCTGCGTCGTCCCGGTGAGCTTGGCGATGTCCGCGCCCTGCTCCTCGGCGACCACCTGGTACATCGCCAGCAGCCACATGGCCGTGGCGTTGATGGTCATCGAGGTGTTGGTGCGCTCAAGCGGGATGCCCTCGAAGAGCGTCCGCATGTCACCGAGGTGGCTGACCGGCACCCCGACCCGGCCGACCTCGCCGCGGGCGAGGACGTGGTCGGGGTTGTAGCCGGTCTGCGTCGGCAGGTCGAAGGCGACGGAGAGGCCCGTCTGACCCTTCGCCAGGTTCTTCCGGTACAGCTCGTTCGACGCGGCCGCGGAGGAGTGCCCCGCGTAGGTCCGCATCAGCCAGGGCCGGTCCCGATGAGTCGTCATCTCAACTGCTCTCATTCACCACGGAAGCGATTGATGGCGTCGATGTGCTTGGCGCGCAGCTCGTGGTCGGTGACGCCGAGGCCCTCCTCGGGGGAGAGGCAGAGCACGCCGACCTTGCCCTGGTGCTTGTTGTGGTGCACGTCCAGCGCGGCCTGGCCGGTGTCGGCCAGCGCGTAGGTCTTCGACAGCGTCGGGTGGATCTTGCCCTTGGCGATCAGGCGGTTGGCCTCCCACGCCTCGCGGTAGTTGGCGAAGTGCGAGCCGACGATGCGCTTGAGCGACATCCACAGGTAGCGGTTGTCGTACTGGTGCATGTAGCCGGAGGTGGAGGCGCAGGTGACGATCGTGCCGCCCTTGCGGGTCACGTAGACGGACGCGCCGAAGGTCTCGCGGCCCGGGTGCTCGAAGACGATGTCGACGTCCTCACCACCCGTCAGTTCCCGGATCCTGCCGCCGAACCGCTTCCACTCGCGCGGGTTCTGGTTGTTCTCGTCCTTCCAGAACTTGTAGTCCTCGGCGTTGCGGTCGATGATCGCCTCGGCGCCCATCGCCTCGCAGATCTTGGCCTTGGCCTCGCTGGAGACCACGCAGATCGGGGTGGCGCCGCCGGCCAGCGCGTACTGGGTGGCGTAGGAGCCGAGGCCGCCGCTGGCGCCCCAGATCAGCACGTTGTCGCCCTGCTTCATGCCGGCGCCGTTGCGGGAGACCAGCTGGCGGTAGGCGGTGGAGTTGACCAGGCCCGGCGCCGCCGCCTCCTCCCAGGTGAGGTGCTTGGGCTTCGGCATCAGCTGGTTGGACTTGACCAGCGCGACCTCGGCGAGGCCGCCGTAGTTGGTCTCGAAGCCCCAGATCCGCTGCTCGGGGTCGAGCATGGTGTCGTTGTGGCCGTCGGCGCTCTCCAGCTCGACGCTGAGACAGTGGGCGACCACCTGGTCGCCGGCCTTCCAGGCGTGCACGCCCGGCCCGGTGCGCAGCACCACACCGGCCAGGTCGGAGCCGACCACGTGGAACGGCTGGTCGTGGCGGGAGGCCTCGGGGCTGACGCGGCCATAGCGCTCCAGGAAGGAGAAGGTGGAGACCGGCTCGAAGATCGAGCTCCACACGGTGTTGTAGTTGACCGCGCTCGCCATCACTGCGACCAGAGCCTCACCCGGGCCGAGCTCGGGGAGGGCGATCTCGTCCAGGTGCAGGGACTTGCGCGGGTCCTTGTCGCGGCTGTCCTGGCCCGCGAACATCTCCTGCTCGTCCTTGTGGAGCGTGATCGCGCGATACGACTCGGGGAGCTTCAGCGCTGCGTATTCGGCGGCGCTGGTCCCCTCGTTGAGGATCGCGTCGAGGATTTCCTTCATGGCTGGCCTCCGGCGGCGTACCTGCTGAGGGAAGCAGGGTGCGTCTGGGGAACGGGCGGTCTGGGCGGTGCGTGGAGGTCGCCGGGAGCGGACACCGGCTGGTCCAGGGGCGGGGTTCAGTCGCTGAGCTGGGGTGGTCGGCAGTTCAGTTGGAGCTGGCTGTCGCGAGCTGTGAGCTGTGCTTCGAGCTTGCGGCCTGCGCAGGGGTGGCGCGCGGGCGGTGGTCACGGCGCGCCGGGTGGGGAGCCGCGGCGCCGCGACCAGTGAGTAACAACGTACTGGCACCCTGTGCCACTCGTAAAGACACTGCGTGCCAACATTTGCATCGAGTGTCACGTGAGTGTCGTCACGTTGCAACACGACGGCAACACGACGGAAGGGCCCCGTGCCGAGTGCGGCGCGGGGCCCTTCGTTGACCTTGTCTTTGAAGCCGTTTACCGGCTCCGGCCTGCGATTATTTCTGCTGCTACTGGCCCGTCGACTGGGTGAGCGCGGTGCGGATGCTGGCCACCACCTCGTCCAGCGGGGCGTCCGTGCGGGTGACCGTGATGACGATCTCGCCGGACCCGGTGCTGGGCGTGCTGACCGAGCCGATGGCACTGGGTGCCACTGACGGTGTCGCCCGCTTGGTGCTGAGATCGCCCCAGAAGGTCCGCCGGATCGCCTCGAAGGCGTGGTCCAACTGGGGTTCCACCTCGCCCCGCCCGCCGGCCCGCAACCAGCGCCGCAGCACGTGGTTGTGGGCGGCGACCACGGCCGCCGCCGAGACCTCGGCCAGCATCGCGTCGTCGCCCTGGTCGGTGTCGAACCGGCCCAGCAGGTAGCGGGTGAAGAGCCGCTCGTAGCGGGCGACCACGGCGATCTCCCGCTCGCGCAGCGTCGGCACCTGGCGGATCAGCCGGTAGCGGGCCACCGAGACCGAGGGGGTCGCCGCGTACATCCGCAGCACCTCCTTGATGCCCCGGCAGACCACGTCCAGCGGATGCTCCGTCGGCTCCGCGCTGGCCAGCAGGTCGGCCACCTGGACCAGGGTGTCGTCGTGGTCCGGGAAGATCGCCTCCTCCTTGGACCGGAAGTACCGGAAGAAGGTGCGCCGGGCCACGCCCGCCGCGGCGGCGATCTGGTCGACCGTCGTCTCCTCGTAGCCCTGGCTCGCGAACAGCTCCATGGCCGCGGCGGCCAGCTCCTGACGCATCAGCTGCCGCTGGGCGGTCGCCGCCCGGCGCACCGGGCTGCCGCCGTTGGCTTGGACAGTCCCGCCCGTGCTCTGCGGTCCCGCCTGCGCCAGCTGCTGCTCTTCGGTGCTCATGACGGGAAGGCTACCTGCCCTCATCGACGCGCGTGGTCGCGGAAGCCGCGGCCGGTCTTGCGGCCGAGGCAGCCCGCCGTCACCAGGTGCTCCAGCAGCGGCGCGGGCGCCAGGCCCGGCTCGCGGAACTCGGTGTGCAGCACCTTCTCGATCGTCAGCGAGACGTCCAGACCGACCACGTCCAGCAGCTCGAACGGGCCCATCGGGTAGCCGCAGCCCAGCTTCATCGCGGTGTCGACATCGTCGACGGAGGCGTAGTGCTCCTCGATCATCCGCACCGCGTCGTTCAGGTACGGGAAGAGCAGCGCGTTGACGATGAACCCGGCCCGGTCGCCGCACTCCACCGGGTGCTTGCGCACCTTGGTGCAGAGGTCGAGCACGGTCGCGGTGACGTCCTCGGCGGTCAGCACCGTGGAGACCACCTCGACCAGCTTCATCGCCGGGGCGGGGTTGAAGAAGTGCATGCCGATCACGTCCTGCGGACGGCCGGTGGCCGTCGCGCACTGGATCACCGGCAGCGAGGAGGTGGTGGTCGCCAGCACCGCGCCCGGCTTGCAGATCTTGTCCAGCGTGGCGAAGAGCTCGCGCTTGACGGTCAGGTCCTCGGCGACGGCCTCCATTGCCAGGTCGACGCTGTGCAGGTCCTCGTAGCTGCCGCTCGCCGTGACCCGGGCCAGCGCCGCGTCGCGGTCGTCCTCGGCGAGGCGGCCCTTGCTGACCATGCGGTCCAGCGACTTCTGGATCGCGGCCTTGGCCTTGTCGGCCTTCTCCTGGGTGCGGGCGACGAGGGTGACGTCGTAGCCGGACTTGGCGAAGACCTCGGCGATGCCGGTCGCCATGGTGCCGGAGCCGCAGACGCCGACGCTGCGCACCTCGCGCCCGGCGACGCGGACCGTGGCGGCGGCGTTCTCCTCGGCGACGATCTGCGAGCTGCCGGGCGCCGCGTAGGTGTAGAAGCCGCGACCGGACTTGCGGCCGAGCAGCCCGGCGGCGGTCAGCTGACCCAGGATCGGCGCGGGCGCGTGCAGACGGTCGTGCGACTGCGCGTACATCGCCTCCAGCACGGTGCGCGCGGTGTCGATGCCGATCAGGTCAAGCAGCGCCAGCGGGCCCATCGGCAGGCCGCAGCCGAAGCGCATGGCCGCGTCGATGTCCTCGCGGCTGGCGTAGCGCGACTCGAACATCGCGGCGGCCTGGTTGAGGTAGGCGAAGAGCAGGCCGTTGACGATGAACCCGGCCCGGTCCCCGGCGGCCACCGGCGACTTGCCCAGCGAACGGGCGAACTCGGCGGCGTCCTCGGCGGTCTGCGCGCCCGTCAGCACCGTGCGGACCACCTCGACCAGCTGCATCACCGGCGCGGGGTTGAAGAAGTGCAGGCCCAGCACGCGCTCGGGGCGGGCGGTGGCGGCCGCGATCCGGGTGACGGAGAGGGCGGTGGTGCCGGTGGCGAGCACGGTCTCCGGCGGGCAGATCTTGTCCAGCTGCGCGAACAGGTCCCGCTTCAGCTCCAGCTGCTCGGGCACCTCCTCGATCACCAGCTGCGCCTCGGCGGCGGCGGTCAGGTCGTCGGTGACCCGGATCCGGGACAGCAGCCCGGTGCGCTCGTCCTCGGTCAGGTGCTCGCGACGGACGTGGTGGGCGGTGGCCTCCTCGATCCGCACCCGGGCGGCGTGCGCCTCGGCGGGGGAGGCCTCGATCCCGATCACCTGCCGTCCGCTGCGGGCGACGATCTCGGCGATCCCGGCACCCATAGTGCCGAGGCCGACGACGGCGACGGTGGGGAAGACAGAGCTGTTGGCGGGGACGTTCTCAGTCATGGCGTGACTCCTGGGAAGCAGGGAGTACGCCGCAGTCGTTCCGCTCCGACGCGGCGGCTGAAGAAAGTGAAGACGTTGAAGAACACCCACGGCGCGACTGAAGGACCGTGGTCAAGAACATCGTGAGGCGTCTACGCCGAGGGCGCAGGCTCAGCGTGCTGTGACACCCGAACGCTCCGTCGCGGCGGCTCCCAACGCCGACGGAGGTGGTGCAGCCACGATACCCCGGTTACCCCGCGGTAGGAAGAGTGGGCGCTGAACGGAGGTGATGACCTCGACGGGGATTCGGTACTGTCCGGGCCGACTAGATGACAAGGGGGGTTTGATGACCGAGACACCGCCACCGGTCCCACCTGTTCCACCTGTTCCACCCGTTCCGCCCGCGCCCGCGGCACCTGAGGTGCCGGCCGCGTCCGGGATGCCGGAGGCGCCGCCCGAGCCCGTCGTGGCGCAGCCGGTGCAACAACCGTGGCCGCAGCCGCAGCTACAGCCGGTGCAGGGCCAGACCCACGGCCCGTTGATCTACCCGTGGGCAGTCGGGTACCAGCCGGAGCCGGTCTCCGGTTGGGACGGGAAGGCGATCGCCTCCTTCGTCCTCGGAGTGCTCGGTGTGTTCCCGCTCAGCATGATCTTCGGAATCCTCGCCCTGGTCGGCGTCGGCCGCACCCGGCGGCGGGGCAAGGGGCTGGCGATCGCGGGCGTGATCCTGTCGAGCCTGCAGACCGTGGCCGTCGGGATCGTGGTCCTGCTGGTCCTCCTGTACCAGTCGGCGCCGGTCCGGTACCCCAGCTCCTCGGGCGCGGCCGCACCGGCCGCCGGCGTCCCGGTCGACCAACTCCCGCTCGGCACGTGCTTCGACGTGCCCAACGGCATCGACGGATCGACGTACCTGGTGAACCCCGTGCCCTGCAGTGGGCAGCACGACCGGCAGCTCTTCGCGCGGGACGTCATGAGCGGCCCGTATCCCGGGCTGGACGCGGACAAGCTGCAGAGCACGCTGGACTGTGACCGGCTCGCGTACGCCGATCTGGTCGACCCGATGGGCCTGGCGGCCCAGAGCGCGGTCATCTGGTCCTACTACCCCGACGAGTCCCAGTGGACGGGCGTGCCCGAGATCTGGTGCACCATTGCCGGGTACGGCGGAAGCGGTCCGCTCACCGGTGACTTGGAGCCGCTGAAGTCCCACTTCACCGCACCGCAGCTCGCCTTCCTGGATCTGGTCCGCCCGACCGCCGTGCTCCGCGCCGAGGTGAACGACATCTCTTCTCTCGACTGGGCTCAGGGGCGTGCCGTCGCCGCCCAACTGGCCGCCGCGGACCGGGCCGAGTCGCAGCAGGTCACCGGTCCGAGCGCCACGCAGACCGTCTTCACCGGACAGTTCCGGCAGCAGGCGGCCCTCGAACTGGCCCAGGACGACAGGGTCGAGGCATCCGACGCCCAGGTCCTGGCTCGCGCCGCCTCTGAGCAGGACTGGACGGCGGCGATGAAGCTGCTGCAGGACGACGGGGTTCCGAGCGACCTGCTGACCCTTCGCGTCAACCTCGGCCTGGGCGACTAGGACCTCGCCGTGCGCCTCTTCGGCCGGGTCGAGGCCGTCGTCACCGAGTAGCCGCCCAGGCCTGGAGGCGGTGCCAGGCCTCCAGACCGTCCGGGACGACGTCCCAGCCGGGCAGTGTGGCGGCGAGCTGATCCGGTGTCAGGAAGGCGTGCCAGGCGACCTCCTCGACCTGCGGGGCGACCTCGACCGGGGTGCGGGCGCGGTAGACGGCGGAGAACCAGCTGTGGTCCGGGCTCTCGTAGAGGAAGGTGAAGAGGTGCTCCGGCCGGATGCCGGTGACCCCGAGCTCCTCCTCGGCCTCGCGCTTCGCCGCCGCGTCGTAGGACTCGCCCGCGTCCACCACGCCGCCCACGAAGACGTCGTACATCGACGGGAAGACGATCTTCTGCGGCGTGCGCCGGTGCACGAAGATCCGGCCGTCGTCGTCCGTGGCGAGGATGAAGACGCAGCGGTGGCGCAGCCTGCGGTCCATCACCTCGCGGCGGGTGGCCTGACCGACGACGTTGTCCTCGGCGTCCACGACGTCGAGGATCTCGTCCTCGTTGAGAGGGGCCTGGTTCTCGGTCATGCCAGGGATCATGCCAGGCGTCATGCCGGCAGGGCCCCGCCGATCTCGCGCGCGACCTCGCGCAGATGCGTGTGCAGACCGCGGTACGGCGACTCGGCCGCGCCCGGCAGCCACTCCTTCCTGACCTTCGCCACGGCGGTGTAGTTGGTGTCGCAGACGTTGGCCAGCGGCGACTCCACCGCCTGGCTGAGGAACTGGTACGCGTCCATCGACGAGAAGCCGTAGTCCCGTACCAGCCACTGCACCAGGTCGAGTTGGGCGATCCGGAAGGCGTCCTCCAGCGGGCGGGCCGAGCCGGTGGAGATCAGGTGGGTGTCGGATTCGATGCGCGGCCAGGGCGTCGCCACACCCTTCAACAGTTCGACGAGCACGACCGTGTTCATCGCGCACTCGACCGCCACGCCGCAGGTCTCGCCCTCGCCCTGGCGGGCATGGCCGTCGCCCAGGCTCAGCAGCGCGCCGTCGACGTTGACGCCGAGATAGCAGGTGACGCCCGCACGCATCTCCGGAGTGTCGAGGTTGCCGCCGTGGGCGTCGGGCACGAGGGCCGAGCGGACCTCCAGGTTGGCGGGGGCCACACCGACGGTGCCGTGCATGGGATCCATCGGCAGGTCGAGGACCAGGTCGCTGTCGTGCGCGGTGAACCGGCAGAGGCGGGCGGCACGGTCCAGCTCCCAGATCCAGACCCGCTCCGGCAGCGGGTCCTGGAGCGTGGCGGTGGCGTGGGTGGAGGTCAGCGCTCCGAAGAGCGGGACCGTGGTGGACGCCGCCCAGTCGCGGGACGGCTCGACGGAGACGAAGTGCACCGCGACCGTGTCGCCGGGTTCCGCGCCCTCGACCCAGAACGGCCCGGTCTGCGGGTTGAGGAAGGGGAACTCGCACACCTCCGACACCAGCGTCCGCTCGGAGGTCACCCGTCCGGCGAAGCAGTCCTCGGTCGTCAGGTCCAGCACCGTCCCGGGCGCGATCCGCGCCACCGGCGCGGCGCCGCCGAAGGTCCACGCGTACTCGTCGGGTTTGGGACGCACCGTCAGGATCCGGCGCTCGCGCGATCCGTCGGTGGTCCATTTCGTCGCTCCATCGGTCATGTCGCCAAGATGGCAGTGCCGCGCGCCCGGCCACCAGAGGGCGGAGGCGATCGGTCGATGTGGTTGGCTTGGCGCGCAGCATTCCTGCATCGGTTCCCCCGCAATCCCAAGCACCAGTACACCCCCGTCAGGAGCACGTCATGGGTCAGGTCTACGCCGTCACCGAGCGCGTGGTGGACGCGTCGCCCGAGCAGGTCTTCGACGCCGTCGCCGACTACGAGAAGGTCCGGCCCACCCTGCTGCCGCAGCAGTACAGCGAGTACCAGGTCCGCGAGGGCGGCCGTGGCGCGGGCACGGTCGTGCACTGGAAGCTCCAGGCGACCGAGAAGCGCGTGCGCGACTGCCTCTTCACCGTCACCGAGCCGTCCTCCGGCCGCCTGGTGGAGACGGACGCCAACTCCTCCATGGTCATCACCTGGACGGTCACCCCGGCGGGCGAGGGCAAGTCGAAGGTCGTCATCGAGACCACCTGGCAGGGCGCGGGCGGCATCGGCGGCTTCTTCGAGCGCACCTTCGCGCCCAAGGGTCTGAACCGGATCCACGACGAGGTCCTGAACCGTCTCGCCGCGGCCGTCTGAGGCCCTGTCCCACCGTTCTGCACGGCTCTGCGAGCGCGCTCCAAGCTGCTCGCCCCTGAGGGTGAATCTGACGCCTGATCGGTGAGCGGACATGTCGACTTGGCGTCACATCCGTGCAGGTGACGCCGGACCGGCGCGGTTGATGTGATGATCGTGCCGGTCCGGTCAATCGGTGCAAGCTGCAAGGATTCCGGCATGTCCGTGATCGAAGCAGCACCCGAACGGGCCGAAACCGCACCCGAATTCGTGTCTGTCGAGCGGGTGTCGGGCGGACCGGCGCCGGTCCCCGCGGTGCGGGTCCGGCTGGTCTTCGTCGGGCTGATGCTGGCCCTGCTGCTGGCCGCGCTCGACCAGACCATCGTCGCCACCGCGCTGCCGCGGATCGTCGGCGACCTCCACGGACTGAGCAGGATGTCCTGGGTGGTCACCGCCTATCTGCTGGCGTCCACGGTCGGCCTGCCGGTCTACGGCAGGCTCGGCGACCTCATCGGCCGCAAGCCGGTCTTCCAGTTCGCCATCGTGGTCTTCCTGGTCGGCTCCGCGCTGTCCGGCTCCGCGCACAGCATGACCGACCTGATCGTCTCCCGCACGGTCCAGGGCATCGGCGGCGGCGGGCTGATGATCGGCGTCCAGGCGATCATCGCCGACGTCGTCAGCCCGCGTGAGCGGGGCCGCTACATGGGCCTGATCGGCGCGGTCTTCGGGCTCTCCTCGGTCGCCGGTCCGCTGCTCGGCGGCTGGTTCACCGACGGGCCCGGCTGGCGCTGGTGCTTCTGGGTCAACCTCCCGTTGGGAGCGCTGGCGCTGCTGGTGGTCACCCTGGTGCTGCCGCGCGCCCTCGGACAGAGCACATCAGGTGGCCGGTACCGCGAACTCGACTGGCTCGGGGCGCTGTTGCTCGCCGCCGTCGGCACCTGCCTGGTGCTGGCGACCAGTTGGGGCGGCAGCACCTACGCCTGGGGTTCGCCGACGATCCTGGGGCTGATCGGCGGCTCGGCGCTGGGCCTGGTGCTGTTCGCGCCCGTCGAACTGTGGGTGGAGCGACGCGGCGGTGCGCCCGTCATTCCGCTGCGGCTGTTCCAGGACAACGTCTTCACCGTCTCCGGCCTGATCAGCGTGGTCGTCGGCGTCGCGCTCTTCGGCGCGGCCAGCTACCTGCCCAGCTTCCTGCAGATGGTGGACGACGCCAGCGCCACCGACTCGGGGCTGAAGATGCTGCCGATGATGGGCGGCATCGTGGTGGCGTCGATCGCCTCCGGCCAGCTGATCAGCCGGTACGGGCGCTACAAGATCTACCCGCTGGCCGGCGGCGCGCTCTCCACGGTCGGCATGGTGCTGCTCGGCCGGCTCAGCGCCCACAGCTCCTTCGCGGTGCAGAGCCTGGCCATGGCCGTGCTGGGGCTCGGCGTCGGCCTGGTGCTGGCGGTGCTGGTCCTCGCGGTGCAGAACTCGGTCGAGCCGAGGGACATCGGCGCGGCCACCTCGGCCAACAACTACCTGCGGCAGATCGGCGGTTCGATCGGCGCGGCGGTCTTCGGCACGATCTTCGCGTCCCGCTTCGACCACCAGTTGGCGCAGCGCGGCCTGCCGCGCAACGACTCGATCACCCCGGCCCTCGTCCACGCCCTGCCCGCGCCGCTGCGCAGCGGCTACGTGGACGCCTTCGCGGCGGCGATGCCGCGCGTCTTCCTCTACCTGGCGCCGGTGCTGGCGCTGGGCTTCGTCCTGGCCTTCCTGCTGAAGGAGAAACCCTTGGTCACCCACGCCGCACCGGAGGATTTCGGCTCGGAGAGCTTCACGCCCGAGTCCGTTCCGCAGCAGTCGGCTTCGATGCCGTTGACGGGCACCCCCGTCACCGGCTCGGTGCTGCAGCCCGACCGGGTCGGGGTCGCGCGTGCCGTGCTGACGCTGGTGGACATGGACGGGCGGCAGATCGCCCGCACCAGCAGCGGCGGCGACGGCCGCTGGGTGCTGGCCGCTCCGCGCAACGGCAACTACGTGCTGATCGCCGCGGCCCCCGGCCACCAGCCGCAGGCGGTGACGGTGAGCGTCGGCGGCCGACCGGTGGAGGTCGACGTCGTCCTCGGCGGCACGGGACGCCTGAGCGGCGCGATCCGCAGCGCGGAGGGGGCGCCCGTCGCGGAGGCGTCGGTCACGCTGACCGACCCGCACGGCGAGGTCGTCGCCAGCGCGCACGCCGACGCGGACGGCGCGTACGCGTTCCGGGACCTGGTCTCGGGCGTCTACACACTGACCGTCAGCGCGCGGGCCTACCGCCCTGCCGCGCTCGCCGTCGACGTCGCGCCGAGCGGCGAGACCCGGCAGGACGTCACCCTCGCGGGCAGCGGGACGCTGCGCGGCACCGTCCGCACGTCGCTCGGCCGCGCGGTGGCCGACGCCCGCGTCACGCTGATGGACGCCTCCGGCGCGGTGGTCGCTGCCGCGACGACGGGCGAGGACGGATTGTTCCGTTTCACGGACCTGGAACCGGGCGAGTACACCGTGATCGCGGCGGGCTACCCGCCGGTCGCCACGGCGCTCCGCTTGGAGGACGGCCACACGGAACGCGACCTGCACCTCTCCCACCGCCTGGACGACTAGCGGGCAAGTCGGGGACAAGGGGACGTTGCACTACCAGGGGCGCGGGGAACTACGCGACAAGCCACCCACGCAGGTGGAACCCCGAACGCGCAGGGCCATCCGCACCGGGTGGATTCTCGCGCAGTTCCCCGCGCCCCTGGGTGTTGCAACTACCTGCGGCAGCGAAAGCAGTGGCTTGTCGCGCCCACGCGGCGGAGCCGCAGATCAGCACAGCCCCGGGCCCCTGGTAGTGCAACGGACCCGGTCGGCGTAACGGTCCGTGAAGATCCTGTGACGGTCCCCGGCGGTCCAACGCCGTCGGAGTCACCGAAGTGACGCCTGCTCACCCAAGCAGGTACAAGAATCCTCCGTCCGGGTGAGCGTCGGAGAAAACCTCCTGTCCACCGGCATATGTTGCGCGACGTGCCCAGTTGTGAACCCTTGACGATCCTTCATGTATCGCAGCCCGTCGACGGCGGCGTCGCCCAGGTCGTGGCCGACCTGGTGCGGGGTCAGGTCGCCGACGGGCACGACGTGGTGGTGACGTGCCCGTGTCCGGAGGGTGGTCGGCTCGGGCGGGAGGCCGTGGCGGCCGGCGCGCGGCTCGTGCCGTGGAGCGCCGAGCGCGGTCCGGGGCCGGGGCTGCCGCAGGAGATCGCCGCGCTGCGCAAGGTCGTTGGCGAGGCGCGGCCGGACCTGGTCCATCTGCACAGCTCCAAGGCCGGCCTCGCCGGCCGACTGGCGATCCGTGGGCGGATCGCCACCGTGTTCCAGCCGCACGCCTGGTCGTTCGAGGCGGTGTCGGGGCCCACGGCCCGCATGACCGAGCGGTGGGAGCGCTGGGCGACGCGCTGGAGCGACCGGCTGGTCTGCGTCAGCGCCGAGGAGCGGGCCCGCGGCCAGGCCGTGGGGCTCGGCGGACGGTGGGCGCTGGTGCCCAACGGCATCGACCTGGAGCGGTACGACCCCAAGGGCCTGCCCTCCCGGCAGCGCGCCCGTCGGGCGCTGGGGCTGACCCAGCACGCGCCGCTGGCGGTGTGCGTCGGGCGGCTCTGCCGGCAGAAGGGGCAGGACCTGCTGCTCCGGGCCTGGGGCGAGGTGCTGGCCGAGCTGCCGCACGCGCGGCTCGCGCTGGTCGGGGACGGGCCGGACCGGGGCGCGCTGGAGGACTGCGCGGCGACGCTTCCGGTGCCGGAGAGTGTCGTCTTCGCGGGTCGGGTGGACGATCCGCGCCCCTGGTACATGGCGGGTGACGTGATGGTGCTGCCCTCGCGGTGGGAGGGCATGGCGCTGGCTCCGCTGGAGGCGATGGCCTGTGGCCGCCCGGTGGTGCTCTCGGATGTGGCGGGCGCACGCGAATGTCTGGGCGAACAGCAATTCCCTGTTCCCGTCGGCGACACCCGAACGCTCGCCACGTCGCTCACCCGGCTGCTCTCCGACCAGTCGCTCTGCGCGGAGCTCGGGCGTCGGTCCCGCGTGCGGACGGCGGAGCGTCATGATCTGCGTGCCACACGGATGTTGATGGCGCAGACGTACGACGCCGTGCTCCAGTCGCGTCGCGTTCCGGCGCCCGCCGGTCCGGTCGGGACGGCCGCGACAGCCGTCGGTCGACGGATCGGAAAGTCTGACTAATCGTCAACGGTGTGAAGACCGCCCGCCGCTGTGAGTATTCCAGCAGAAATTCTGTAATGTCCTATTTGCCTGCTTCATTCCTTTCTCCGTGAGACGGCATGGGTGCCGCTCGCGGCGGCAGGTGCTACCTCCGTCAGGGGAGTACGTGCGCGGATGACCACCATCGACAACGAGGAACTGCCTGCGGGCATGGGGGCTGTCGGCCTGGCCCCCGCCCGTCGGCAGGGTCCGGGAGTCTCCTCCGCGGCGAGCTCCCCGGCCGTCCGGGGTGGAACCGGCATCCCCGCCGCGTTGCTCGCCGTCGACGTCGTGGCTGCTCTGGGGGCGCTGGCGCTGGTGCTGCCGGGCGACGCGGCCGCCACTCTGCGGGCCGCCTGCGGGCTGCTTCCGGTGCTCGTGCTGATGTACTCCTCCGGTGGGCAGTACCGGCTCCGGCTGGCCCCCTCGGTACTGGACGAACTGCCCGGCCTGGCCGGGCGGGCGGCCATCGCCCTCTCGTTCGCGTTGACCCTCGAACGCTGTCTGCAGACCTACCTGCTGCCGTTCGCGCTGCCGACCTCCATCCCGGCCGACGCCCGGGTGCTGGGCGCGCTGCTGCTGTGCCACCTGGTGCTCGACTCGGTCGGCCGCGCCCTCGTCTACCGCGCCGTGCGCACGCATCGCCGTCGCTCCCCCCGACCGACGCTGATCGCGGGCGCGGGGCACGTCGGCCAGCGGATCGCGGGGGCGCTGCTGGAGCACCCCGAGTACGGGCTGCGTCCGGTCGGCTTCATCGACCCGGACCCGATCTTCCTGCCCGCCGACTCCACCATGCCGGTCCTGGGCGGCCCGGACGCACTGGTGCGCGAGCTGCCCCTGCGCGGCATCCGCGACGTGATCCTCACCAGCGGCGGCATGGACGACGAGCGGTCCGCGCAGATGCTGCGGACCAGCACCGACTTCGGCTGCGACGTCTGGTTCGTGCCGGGCTTCCCCGACTACGGGGCGTTCGAGCACGGCGGACGGCGCACGGCCGTCGGGGACCACCTCTGGGGGTTCCCTTGCCTGCGGCTCGGCAGCAGCCCGATGCACCGGCCCAGTTGGGCGCTGAAGCGCGCCGCCGACCTCTGCTTCGCGGGCGTCGGGCTGCTGTTGTCCTCCCTGGTCCTGCTGGCCTGCGCGATCGCCGTGCGGGCCGAGGGCGGACCGGGAGTGATCTTCCGTCAGGAACGCGTCGGCCTGGACGGGCGGACCTTCACCCTGTTCAAGTTCCGCACCCTGCGGCCGGTGGACGAGCACGAGTCCTCGACGCGCTGGAACATCGCCCACGACGACCGGCTCGGCCCCGTCGGGCGGTTCCTCCGCCGCACCTCGCTCGACGAACTGCCGCAGCTGTGGAACGTGGTGCGCGGCGAGATGAGTCTGGTCGGCCCGCGTCCCGAGCGCCCCTACTTCGTCATGCGGTTCGCCCAGGCCTACCCGCGCTACCGCGAGCGGCACCGCGTCCCCGTCGGGCTGACCGGGTTCGCCCAGGTCAACGGGCTGCGCGGGGACACCTCCATCGAGGACCGGACCCGGTTCGACAACTACTACATCGACAGCTGGAGCCTGTGGCAGGACGTCAAGATCCTGCTCCGCACGGTGCTCGCGGTGCTGCGGACGGACGGGAGCTGAGAGTGCACCTGGCTGAGAGGGTGCAGGGTCTCACGGTGCGGGGCTTCGGTTTGTGCGGGAGTACCTTCCGGGGGTTCACCCTGCGGGGACTCGCCCTACGGTGGGGCGCCGTGCGGCCGGCCCACCTGGTCGCCCTGACCGTGGTCCTGGTCTGCGTACCGCCGGGCAACCAGGACGTGACCGCACAGGTCCACGTGACCCCGGCGGACGTCGGCTCGCTCGCGCTGGTCGCGATCACGCTGCCGTGGGCGCTGTGGCGGCGCACCCGGTTCATGCCGCTCCGGGCCGCCGTGTTGAGCGCGGCGACGCTGGTCGGCGTCGGGGTGGCGACGGCCGCCTCGCAGGACCCGCACACCAGCCTCTCCGGCTTCGTCCGGTTCGTCCAGATCTTCGTGGTGGTGCCCGCGGCCGTGCTCTACGCCGTCCGCGACCGGCGCGACCTGCGGCTGGTCTTCGGCGCGTTCGCGGCGGCGGCGCTGCTGGAGGGCGCGCTCGGCGTCTCGC
Source organism: Streptacidiphilus sp. BW17 (assembly GCF_041262485.1). Classification (NCBI taxonomy): domain Bacteria; kingdom Bacillati; phylum Actinomycetota; class Actinomycetes; order Kitasatosporales; family Streptomycetaceae; genus Streptacidiphilus; species Streptacidiphilus sp. BW17. Next base: position 25,801 of record NZ_JBGCCR010000024.1, read on the forward strand.
AGTACCTGACCGGCACCGGCGCCTCCTACGCGGGCGGCGACCAGCGGGCGGTCGGCACCTTCGGGGCGCAGGACGTGATGGCGATGTCCGTGGTGGTCAGCTTCGGGCTGCTCGCCGCGCTCGGGCTGGCCCTGGAGGCCCGTCGGGAGCAGCGGACCGTGCCGATGCGCTGGTGGTCGCTGACCGCACTGGCGTTGAGCGTTCCGCTGGCACTGTCGTTCAGCCGTGGCAGCTGGATCGCCACCGGCGTGGCGGTGACCGTGGTGCTGCTGCTCACCGACGTCCGGCTGCTGCTGCGCTGCGTGGTCGTGGCGACGGCGGCGGGCGTGGTGCTGCTCGGCGGGCTGGCCGCGGGCGGTGTGGTGAAGATGGGGGGACCGGACGGCGGCCAGGCCTCGGTGACGGCCCGTCTGGCCAGCATCGGCTCGGTCACCGGGGCCGCCGACCACTCGGTGACCGACCGCTACGACCTGTGGACCACCGCCGAACGCATCTGGCGGGCGCACCCGGTCACCGGCGTCGGGCCGAAGGAGTTCCCCGCCTTCCGCGACGCCTCCGCGCCGCTGCGGCTCTCGTCCGGCTCCGACACCGGCGGCGCGGGCGCGGCGTACTCGCGCGAACCGCTGCTGTCGCCGCACAACATGTACCTGCTGGTGCTGAGCGAGCAGGGCCTTCTCGGGCTGACCTGCTTCGGCGCGCTGCTGCTCGGAACCGCCCTCGGCTGCTGGCGCAATCCGGCCGTGCTCGGGCTGCTGGTCTGGCAGCTGGTCGACTTCCTCTACGCCGACATCGGCGGCACCACCACCGTGCTGATCTCCGTGCTGCTGGGCCTCTGCGCCGGGGTGGGCACACGGCCCGGACCGCTGGCGATCCCGTCGCCGCGCTCCGCCCTGACCCGAAGGGAGGCGTCGGCCCGATGACCACGGCTACCGAAGCCCCGCCGCCCGCACCGGCACCCGACGCACCGGCTCCCGCGCCGACACGCTCCTTCGTCGCCAGGGCGTTCGGCGTCACCGCGCTGTTCAGCGCGCTCGGCTCGATCCTGGGGCTGCTGCGCGACCTGTTGCTGGCCCGCTTCTACGGCGCGGGCTCTGCCACGGACGCCTTCCTGGTCGCCTGGACCGTGCCGGAGACGGCCGCGCCGCTGCTGATCGAGGACGGGATGGCGTTCCTGACCGTCCCCGCCTTCAGCGCCGCGCTGGCCGCCCGCGGGAAGCAGGGTGAGCAGGCGGTGTCCGGGGAGGCCGCCGCCGAAGCCCAGGAGGTCGACCAGGTCCGGGCGTTGGTCGCGGCGACGCTGCCGCCGCTGGCGCTCGCGCTGGCGCTGCTCTCCGCGGTGACCGCGATCGGCGCGCCGGTGCTGGTGCGCCTGCTCGCGCCCGGGCTGGCCGATCCGCAGCTCGCCGTCGTCTGCACCCGGCTGACCGCCGTCACCGTGCTGCCGTTCGGCCTCACCGGCTACCTCAGCGCCGGACTCCGCTCGCACCACCGCTTCACCGGGCCCGGCGCGGTCTACATCGCGTACAACTCCGGGATCCTCGGCGTGATGCTGCTGCTCCACGGCAGCCTCGGAGTTCGCGCCGCGGCGGGCGGCGTGGCGCTCGGCAGCCTGCTGATGACGGCGGTGCTGCTGCCGCCGTTCGCCCGGCACGTCAGCCGGTTGACGTGGCGTCGGCCGCGCGGAGCGGGCGCGGCCGGGGCGGCGACGTCCGGCGGGCCGGTGCTCAGCCCGATGGCGCTGCTGCCGATCGTGCTGTTCACGCTGACCCGGCAGTCGCAGATCTTCGTCGAGCGGTTCATCGGCTCCACGCTGCCGCCGGGCACCATCTCGGAGCTCAACTACGCCGAGAAGGTCGCCCAGAACGTCATGATCATCGGGATCCTGGTCTGCACGGTCACCTTCCCGATGATCGCCAGGGCGCTGGCCGAGGGCGACGTCCAGCGCGCGCGCCAGCGCGTCGAGGCCGACCTGTCCGTGGTCGGCGCGGTGGTGCTGGCCGGGACGGTGGTGTTGGTGGCCTGCGCGCCGCAGGTGGTCGGTGTGCTGTTCGAGCGCGGCGCGTTCACCGCACAGGACGCCGCGGCGACGGCGTCGCTGATGCGCGTCTACAGCCTCGGACTGCTGGCGCAGGGCCTGGTCGGCGCGCTGATCCGACCGTTTCTCGCCGCTCGTCCGGCCGTCGGCTTCGGCCCGGGCGTCGCGGTCGACGGGACGCAGCGGCACACCGCACGGCCGTTGGACCGCACCGACTGGTACCCGATCGCCGCGATGGCCCTCGGGCTGCTGGTCAACATCGTGGTCGCCGTCGGGGCAACCCCCTTCGTCGGCGCCCTCGGCCTGGCCGCGGGCAACGCCGCCGGGATCAGCCTCACTGCCGTGCTGCTGCTGCACGCGCTGCGCACGCGCGGCATTCCGGTGCGGACGCACACCGTTCTGGGCGGCCAGCTGCGGCTCGTCCTGGCCGCCGCCGGGGCCACCGTCCCGGCTTGGCTGGCCGCCAACATCCCCGGCGTGGACGCGTTCGGGAACCTGCCGCCGCTGCTGCTCGGAGCGGTCACGGGCTTGCTTTTCTTCCTCGCTCTGGCGGGGGCGCTGCGCGCTCCCGGCGTGAGCGACGTGCTGGCCGGACTGCGCGGACGGCTGGCCTCGCGGCCGACCGTCGTGCGCCCGCGCGGCGCAGAGATCGAACATGCGACGGGAGAGTCTGATGGTTGCTGAACCGCTGCAGGACGAACGGCCGTTGGCGCAGCAGAGGGGGAACGTGGTCCAGGCTGAGCGCACCGAGGATGTCGAGGGCACCGAAGGCGTCGAGCGCGCGGAGGGTTTCGCCGGCAGGCCGCCGTGGACGCTGATGTACCACTCGGTCGACTCGGACGAGCAGGACCCGTACCTGCTGACCGTCTCCCCGGAACGATTCGCCCGGCAGATGGACTGGCTGCACCGGCGCAAGCTGCGCGGCGTCGCGATGAGCGAGCTGCTCCGCGCCCACGCCGACGGCGCCGCCGCCGGGTTGGTCGGACTGACCTTCGACGACGGCTACGCGGACTTCCCGCGCGAGGTGGTGCCGGTACTGCGCCGCCACGGCTTCACCGCGACCGCCTACGTCGTCGCCGGACGGATGGGCGGCCACAACGCCTGGGACGCGGACGCCCCGCGCAAGCCGCTGGTGACGATCGCGCAGGTCCGGGCCATGGCCTCGGCCGGGGTGGAGATCGGCTCGCACTCGCTCAGCCACCGCCGGATGAAGGGCCTGCCCGCCGAGGAGCTGGCCCTGGAGACCCGCCGCAGCAAGGAACTGCTGGAGTCGGTGGTGGAGGCCCCGGTCGCCGGTTTCTGCTACCCGTACGGTCTGTTCGACGACGCAGCGATCGGCGCGGTCCGCGAGGCCGGGTACGGCTACGGCGTCGGCATCGGCCACCACGCCGGGACCAGCCGCTGGGCGCTGCCGCGCTGCTACGTCGGCCAGCGGGACGGCGGTCTGCGCCTGCGTGCCAAGCGCGTACGCCACGCGGTGCGGGGTATCGGATGGTGACGATGCGTCAGGCCGGTGCGGATCAGCCCGGCCCCGAGCGGGTCCGTGCCGAGCGCCCGCTCCGGGTGCTCCATGTGATCACCGGCCTGCGGGCAGGCGGCGCCGAGCAGCAACTGCGGCTGCTGCTGCGGCACCTGCCCACCGCCGGGCCGGGCGCGGTCCACTGCGAGGTGGTCCAGCTCTGCGCATCGGGACCGGACCCCGGCACGGTCGCCGTCGGCCTGCGCGCCGACGGGATCACCGTCCACGAGCTCGGGATGCGCGGCAACCGCGACCTGGCCGCGCTGCCGCGCCTGGTCCGGCTGATCCGCGACGGCCGCTACGACGTGGTGCACTGCCACCTCTACCGGGCCTGTCTCTACGGCCGGTTGGCCGCCCGGCTGGCCGGGGTCAGGGCCGTCGTCGCCACCGAGCACTCGCTCCAGCCCGGCGTGCTGGAGGGACGGCGCACCGGCTTCGGCGTGCGGCGGCTCTACCTGGCCGCTGAGCGGCTGGGAACCACCACCATCGCCGTCTCCGAGGCGGTCGCCGAGCAGCTCCGCGCCTGGGGCGTCAGGCCGGGCCGGATCCGGATCGTCCCCAACGGGATCGAGCCGGACGCCTACCACCTCCCCGCCGCGTGCCCCGCGGTGCCCCGAGCCGCGCCCCCGGCTGCGTCCCGAGCCGCGTCCCCCGACACGTCCCGTGCCGCATGCCGTGCCGCGCTCGGGCTGCCCGAGGAGGCGTACGTCGTCGGCGGCGTGGGCCGGTTGGTGCCGGGTAAGCGCTTCGACGTCCTTCTCGACGCGATGCCGCTGCTGCCGGACGCCGTCCGGCTGCTGCTGGTCGGCGCGGGCCCCGCACGGGCGGAGCTGCTCGACCTGGCCCGAGCGCGCGGCGTCGCCGACCGGGTGGTCCTCACCGGCGAACGCGACGACGTGCCCGCGCTGTTGGGCGCGATGGACGTGCTGGCCGCGCCGTCCGAGGGGGAGACCTTCGGGCTGGCGCTGGTCGAGGCGCTGGCCGCCGGGCTGCCCGTGCTCTGGTCCTCCGGCCCGGCCCTTACGGAGCTGCCGGTCATGGACCAACGCGCCCTGGACCGCCAGGGATCGGCCCGCACCCAGCCGACGCCCGAGGCGTATGCGGCGGCCGTGGAGCGACTGCGCCTGCGCGGCACGGAACCCGGACAGGGGAGCTCGGACCGACCGGACCCGCCCCGCGCGGTCGTCACCCGCTACGACATCGCCCGGCTGGCCCCGCGCGTCGCCGCCGTCTACGCCGAGGCACTCGGCGAACCCGGCCGCCCGTCGTCGGACCCTCACCCCGTCCCTCACCCCCTCCCGCATCCCGACCCGGACTCCGCCGCACACCCCGCCGCACCGCAAGACCGCGAAGCCTCACCCAAGGAGATGACCCGTGCCTGAGAGCGAGAAGCAGACAGCCAAGGCGCACCCCGTGCTGCGCGCCGCGCTGCGCAGGTGGTGGCCCCTGCTGGTGGCCGTCCCCGCCGGAGCGGTCGCGGGCGGCGGCTACGCCCTGGTGGCCACCCCGCAGTACCAGGCGAACGCCTACGTCATGGCGGTCGCCGACCCCGGCACGGACAGCTCGACGGCGGTGAACTTCGCCCAGGCCTACGGCCGCGTCGTGGGCCAGCCGGAGATCCTCGCCCCGGCCGCCGCCACGACCGGCGCGACGGTCCGTCAACTGACCACCCAGATCCAGGCGCAGACCTCCCCGGACGCGCCGGTGATCGAGATCACCGGCTCCGCGGCGAGCGCCCACCAGGCGGCTCGCGAGGCCAACGCGGTCGCCCGCTCCATGGTCGACTTCGGCGACACCACGGCCAAGCAGACCCACATCCGGTTGATGACCTTCGCCACAGCCGCCGAGCCCGCCACCCCGTCCTCACCCTCGCGCAGCCTGGACGTCGCGGTGGGCGGCGCGGCGGGTGCGCTGCTCGGCAGCCTCGCCCTGCTGGCCCGCACCGGCGGCACCGGCCGTCGCCCGGAGGACCTGCCCGGGACGGCGGACGCGGTGACCGGGAGCGTGGAGCCCACGGAGTCCGACGCCGCGCCGGTGCCCGAGCAACAGCGGGAGTCGGCCGGGGCCGGGGCATGACCACGCTCGCCCCCGAGTCGGCGGCCTCGGGGCCCGCTCCGCTGCTGGAGACCGTCGTGCTGCGCGACGAGCGCGCGCTGGACGCCCTGGCGGCGGAGTGGGACGAGCTGCAGGACCGCAGTCCCGGTGCCACGCCGTTCCAGAGCCACGCCTGGCTCTCCTCGTGGTGGCACAGCTACGGACGCCCGGGACGGCTCCGGCTGGTGACGGTCCGTCGGCACGACAGGCTGATCGCCGTGGCCCCGCTCCACCGCGACGGCGCGGCGCTGCGTCCGCTCGGCGGGGAGATCACCGACTTCCACGACGTGCTGCTCGACGGCGAGCATCTGGACGAGGCCGCCGGCGCGCTCGCCGCCGCGCTGGCGGCGGAGCTGCGTGGCCCCTGGGCCCGCCTCGACCTCGGTGAGGTACGGGCCGACGCGGCGCTCCACCACCTCGCCCCGCACTGGCCGCGCACGCTGCGCCGCCTGCCCGGCTCCCTGGTCCAGCACCTGCCCGGCGTCCCGATGGAGGAACTGCTGACCCGCCTGCCGGGCCGCACGGCCCAGCGCACCAAGGTCAAGCTGCGCAAGCTGGCCGCCGCGGGGATCGAGGTCCGCACCGTCCTGCCGGGGGAGGCCCCCGAGGCGGTCGACCGCATGCTCGCCCTGCACGCGCTCCAGTGGCGCGACCGCGGGGCGACCCCCGAGCACATGCGGGACCGGTTCGCCACACACCTGCGCGCGGCGGCGACCAGCATGGCCGCCACAGACCGGGCGACCCTCCGCGAGTACCGCCTGGACGGCCGCCTGATCGCCTGCGACCTACAGCTCCAGGGCCCGACCCTGACGGCGCTCTACGTCTACGGCGTCCACCCGGAGGCCCGCGAGCGCGTCGACATCGCCGGCATGCTGTTCGGCGAGGCCCTCGCCCACACCGTCGCCGCCGGCCGCGCCGAACTCAGCCTGCTTCGCGGCAACGAGCCCTACAAACAACGCTGGCGCCCCGACCCTGCCCACAACGAACGCGTCCTCCTGGGCTCTCGCCCGGCCGTCGCCGCCGTCGCAATGGCGGCGTGCGCGAGCGGGCGCGTGAAGGGCTTTGCGCGCGAGCGCATGCCGTGGCTGGCGAGCGTCCGGTCGTGGCGGCGAGTGCTGGCACATCGCCTCTCCGGCGGGACGCAGAGCGACAGTTAGCGACTTCTGAGGCAATTTGGGGAAGTCGCGCCTCAGGGGCGCGGGGCTCTCCCTGACCGTGCAACGTCCTACGGGAGCGAAGTACCGCCTGGCCGCGCCCACGCGGCGGCGCCGCAGATCGGTGGAGCGCCGCGCCACTGACGTTTAGCCCGTCCCCACCTGCATCGACGATCTCTTAGTCTCATTCCCATGGCCGTCACCCGTTCCCTCCTGCTTTTCGTCCTCGCCGCCTTCGCAGAGATCGGCGGCTGCTGGCTGATCTGGCAGGCCGTGCGCGAGCACCGCAGTTGGCTGCTCGCCGTCGGCGGTGTGCTCGCGCTCGGCGCGTACGGGTTCGTCGCCGCCGCGCAGCCGGACGGCTCGTTCGGGCGGGTGCTGGCCGCCTACGGCGGGGTCTTCGTCGCGGGCTCGCTCGCCTGGGGCGTCCTGGTGGACGGCTTCCGGCCGTCCCCCTGGGACATCGTCGGGGCCTGCGTATGCCTGGTCGGCGCGGGGTTGATCATCTATCAGCCGCGCGCCTGACGTTCTGGCCGGGGTCGCGCCCTTACCGTGACGTCCATGCGCTCGCCGACCCTCCGACCGCGGCTTCTGCTCCTCTCGCTGGTGGCCCTGCTGCTCGGCGGGCTGGTCGCCCTCGGCGCGACCGCACGCTCCCTGCGGCCCGCGCCGTTCGGGGACGCCGTCGCCGACTCGTCCGACCCGCACGCGCGCGGGATCGCCGCCGACGCCCTGCGGGTGACCGCAGGAGGCGCCGTGCAGGCCTACGACCGGCGTACCGGCGTCGCCGCGTGGAGCTACCGCAGGCCGGGACGCACCCCGATCCGACTGGTCCCGCTGACCGGAAGCGCCCGTGGGGACGGAAGCGACGGCACGGGGACCAGCGTGGCCGTCTGGGACGACGGGATGCTCACCGGCCTGCAGCCCGGCGCCGCCGCCGTGCGCTGGCACCGCTTCGTACCCGGGATCACGCCCACCGGCCCGCTGCTGGTCGTGCCGCTCGGCAGCGAGCCGGGCGACGGCGCCGACGCGGGCGGGAGGCCGCTGCCTCCGCCGACGGTGCCCACCGGAGCGTCGTTCCTGGTGCTGACCTCCGAGCTGGTGATGACCTACAACACCGGCGACGGGACGATCCGCACCTCGACCCTGCCGCCCCAGGGCTGCCGCTACCGGCTGACCGGAGCGGCAGCGCCCGCTCAGGTGGGGGACTGGCTGGTGGTGCGCCGGGACTGCGCGGGCGGCGGGGTCTCGCTGGAGGGCTACGACCTCGACGGACGGCTCTGGGGACGCCCCTACGACGCGGTCTCGATGAGCGGTGTCGGCGGCACGGCCCTCCAGGTCACGGCGCTGCCCTGGCTGCGGTCCTTCGCCGTGGACCCCGTCACCGGCCGAGCGGCTCGGGAATGCATTTGCGCGGCCCGTTAGAATTGCTTGAAATCTGCAGCATGGGTCCGTCCGGACGGTCCCGCAGCCAGTTACCGTCCCGCACCCCGGGCCCAGCTACGGAGCCGCTTCGCCATGATCGCCGCCAACGACGTCGAACTGCGCGCGGGCGCGCGCATCCTGATCGAGTCGGCGACGTTCCGCGTCGCGGCCGGTGACCGGATCGGGCTGGTGGGCCGCAACGGTGCGGGCAAGACCACGCTGACCAAGGTCCTCGCGGGTGAAGGCCAGGCCGCGGGCGGCACGGTCACCCGCAGCGGCGAGGTCGGCTACCTTCCGCAGGACCCGCGCACCGGCGACCTCGACGTCCTCGCCCGCGACCGCGTGCTCTCCGCCCGCGGCCTCGACGAGGTCCTGCGCAAGATGCGCATCAACGAGGACAAGATGGCCAACGGCAAGGGCGCGACCCGCGATCAGGCCATGAAGAAGTACTCGCGGCTGGAGACCGAGTTCCTCACCAAGGGCGGCTACGCCGCCGAGGCCGAAGCCGCCACCATCGCCGCCAGCCTGGGCCTTCCGGACCGGATCCTCGGCCAGCCCCTGCACACCCTCTCCGGCGGTCAGCGCCGCCGCGTCGAGCTGGCCCGGATCCTCTTCTCGGACTCCGACATCCTGCTGCTGGACGAGCCGACCAACCACCTGGACGCCGACTCGATCCTCTGGCTGCGCGACTACCTGAAGACCTACAAGGGCGGCTTCATCGTCATCTCCCACGACGTGAACCTGGTCGACGAGGTCGTCAACAAGGTCTTCTACCTGGACGCCAACCGCACCTGCATCGACGTCTACAACATGGGCTGGAAGCTCTACCTCCAGCAGCGCGAGGCCGACGAGAAGCGCCGCAAGCGCGAGCGTGCCAACGCGGAGAAGAAGGCCGCGCAGCTCAACTCGCAGGCCGACAAGATGCGCGCCAAGGCCACCAAGACCGTCGCCGCCCAGAACATGGCCCGCCGCGCCGAGCGACTGCTCTCCGGGCTGGAGGCGGTGCGCCAGAACGACCGCGTCGCCAGGCTGCGCTTCCCGGAGCCGGCCCCCTGCGGCAAGACGCCGCTGACGGCCGAGGGGCTGTCCAAGTCCTACGGCTCGCTGGAGATCTTCACCGACGTCGACCTGGCCATCGACAAGGGCTCGCGCGTCGTCGTGCTCGGCCTCAACGGCGCGGGCAAGACCACGCTGCTGCGGATGCTGGCGGGCGTGGAGCAGCCCGACACCGGCTCGGTCGTCCCCGGCCACGGCCTGAAGATCGGCTACTACGCCCAGGAGCACGAGACCCTGGACCCGGACCGGACGATCCTGGAGAACATGCGCTCGGCCGCGCCCGACATGGACCTGGTCGAGGTCCGCAAGATCCTCGGCTCGTTCCTCTTCACCGGCGACGACGTGGAGAAGCCCGCGGGAGTCCTCTCCGGCGGCGAGAAGACCCGGCTGGCGCTGGCCACCCTGGTCGTCTCCAGCGCCAACGTGCTGCTGCTCGACGAGCCCACCAACAACCTCGACCCGGCCAGCCGCGAGGAGATCCTCGGCGCGCTCCACTCCTTCGCCGGTGCGGTGGTCCTGGTGACCCACGACGAGGGCGCCGTCCAGGCGCTCGAGCCGGAGCGCATCATCATGCTTCCGGACGGTGTGGAGGACCTGTGGAACGAGGGATACGCCGATCTCGTGTCCCTCGCGTGAATTATCAGTAGCAAAACCCTGTATCGGAACTGTTCGACTAGTCGGGGGATCATGCATCTGGACCAGAAGAGTTCATATCGCCTTCTGGCCCTTCCCTCTCCCGGGTCTGCTGGGATTCCTGAGAATCCGGATTCCGGTGCACTGCTCAATTACCGCTGCTGATCAGCATTTTCGCGGAATCGGGTGAGTCGGATCGGGGGCGTGCAGCCCAGTACTGCACGCTCCCCGAGTGCGCGCCAGCACCACTTCGGTGGGGGAATCCCCGTATCGACCTTGTCGAATGGGTGGCCATCGGGCCCCCCATGGGTGATCATGGGATTCCGACAGAGACTGCTACGAGGAGGCACGGGTGGCCGAGACTCTGAAAAAGGGCAGCCGGGTGACTGGTGCCGCGCGGGAGAAGCTCGCGACCGAGCTCAAGAAGAAGTACGACTCCGGTGCGAGTATCCGCGCGCTGGCGGAGGAGACGGGTCGTTCGTACGGCTTCGTCCACCGCATGCTCAGCGAGTCCGGGGTTTCCCTGCGTGGCCGTGGCGGTGCCACGCGCGGTAAGGCCAAGGCCGCGGCGACTTCCTGACGCTCCGCCCCATCTGCACTTCGACGAAACGGCGGTCCGGGTATCCTCCCCCCGGCCGTCGTTCGTCACGTCACGGGACGCTGGCAGTGCGGTACGCCAGAGGTTACTCTTCGGTAGCAATGCTTCTGCTACTGCCGGAGGGACCCTGTGAGCGATCAAGCAGCCGAGTGGGCGGAGGCGGGCGTCCGCCTGGAGCTGGCGGGTGAGCTCGCCACGGTCACGCTGTGCCGCGCCGAGCGCCGCAACGCGCAGTCGCCCGCGATGTGGCGTGCGCTCGCCGCGATCGGCCGGGAGCTGCCCGGCACCATCCGCGTGGCGCTGCTGCGCGCCGAGGGCGTCTCCTTCTCCGCCGGGCTCAACCGGCAGGCCTTCACCCCCGAGGGCATCCCCGGCGAGCGGTCCTTCATCGACCTGGCCAAGAGCGAGGACGCGGACGAGGTCATCGCCGAGTACCAGGAGGGCTTCCTCTGGTGGCGCCGCCCCGACCTGGTCAGCATCGCCGCCGTCCAGGGCCACGCCGTCGGCGCGGGCTTCCAGCTGGCGCTCGCCTGTGACCTCCGCGTGGTCGCGGAGGACGTCCAGTTCGCGATGAAGGAGACCGCCCTCGGCCTGGTCCCCGACCTCACCGGCACCAAGCCGCTGGTCGACCTGGTCGGCCCGGCCCGCGCCCTGGAGATCTGCGGGACCGGCCGCTGGGTCGGCGCGGAGGAGGCGGCCCGCACCGGGCTCGCGAACCTCGTCGTCCCGGCCGAGGAGCTGGACGCCGCCGCGTCGGAGCTGGCCGCTGCGCTGTTGGCCGCGCCGCGCTCCGCGCTGATCGAGACCAAGGCGCTGCTGCAGGGCGTGGGCGGGCGCTCGCTCGACGAGCAGCGCGCGGCTGAGCGGGCGGCCCAGCTCCGTCGCCTGCGCGACCTGGCAGGCGTGGGGGAGTAACTCTTTGCGGGTGATGTAGTTGCAACTACTCAAGGGGCGCGGGGCTCTGCGCGAGTAACCACCCTGTGCGGATGGTCCTGCGCGTTGAGGACCATCCGCATGCCGGTGGTTTCTCGCGCACGCAGTTGATCAAGCAGAGCACCGCGCCCCTGAGGTCACTGCATGGTCCCCGCCGACCTCAAAGTGCTCAAATGCCGTGCAGCGCGCCGCCGTCCACCGGAATCATCACTCCCGTCAGGTACGACGCCGCAGGCGACAGCGCGAACGCCGCGACCTTGCCGAACTCCTCCGGGCGGCCGTAGCGCCTGAGCGGGATGCCCGCCTCCGCCGCGCTCCGGGCCGCCGCCGGATCAGCCGCCAGGCTGTCGAGGTGGGTCACCCGTTCCGTCTCGATCCGAGCGGGGAGCAGCCCGAAGACCCGGATACCCTCCGGGCCGAGCTCGGTGGCGAGCGTCTTCGCTGCCATCGCCAGACCGGGCCGGAGGCCGTTGGAGACGGCCAGGCCGGGGATCGGTTCGCGGACCGACGCGGAGAGGACGAAGCCGATCGCGCCGCCCTCGCCCAGGACGTCCGCCGCCGCGCGGGCGATCCGGAGCGCGCCGAGGAAGACCGACTCGAACGCGTCCCGCCACGCCGACTCCGGCGTGGCCAGCGCGGAGCCCGCAGCCGGGCCGCCGACGCTGATCAGGACGCCGTCGAGGCGGCCGAAGCGCTCCAGCGCCGCGCCGATCAGGCGGGTCGCGGTGTCCGGGTCGCCGTTGTCGGCGACGACGCCCTCGGCGACCTCCGGTCCTCCCAGCGCCTCGACCGCGTCCGCGAGCGACTCCTTGGTGCGGCCGGTGACGACGACCTTCGCGCCGTCGGCGACCAGCTCCCGTGCCGTCGCGAAGCCCAGTCCGCGCGTCGCCGCGGTCACCAGGTAGACGCGACCACCGAGTCCGAGATCCATCTCCGTCTCACTCCTCTTCCGCTGCGGCCAGCGCGAACGCGGTGTTGACCAGGGCGACATGGGTGAACGCCTGTGGTGTGTTGCCGAGCTGGCGTCCGGTCAGCGGATCCCACTCCTCCGAGATCAGGCCGAGGTCGTTGGCCAGGCCGGAGACCCGGTCGAACAGGGCCCGCGCCTCCTCCACGCGGCCGATCGCCAGCAGCGCGTCGGCCAGCCAGTACGAGCAGGCCAGGAACGCGCCCTCGGTGCCCGCCAGGCCGTCCACCGCGTCCGTCTGGTCGGAGCCCGCAGGCGTCGAGTAGCGGCGGACGAAGCCGTCGTGGTCCAGTTCGCGCTGGACCGCCTCGACCGTGGCGACCACCCGGGCGTCGTACGCGGGCAGGAAGCCGGTCTTGACCACGAAGAGGGTGGCGGCGTCCAGCGCCTGGCCGCCGTAGTACTGGGTGAAGACGCCCCGCTTGGGGTCGACGCCGCGTGCGCAGACGTCGTCGTGGATGTTGTCGCGCAGCTCGCGCCAGCGCTCGGTGGGGCCGGGCAGGCCGGTCTCGTCGGCGAGCTTGACCGCGCGGTCGAAGGCGACCCAGCACATGATCTTGGAGTGGACGAACTGGCGACGCGGCCCGCGCACCTCCCACAGGCCCTCGTCCGGGTCGGACCAGTGCTCCTCCAGGAACTCCAGCAGCTTGCGCAGCAGGCCCCAGACATGACGCTCTATCCGGATCCCGTGCTGGTGGGCCAGGTAGAGGGTGTCCACCACCTCGCCGTAGACGTCGAGTTGGAGCTGGTCCACGGCCGCGTTGCCGAACCGGACCGGGTGCGAGCCCTCGTAGCCGGGCAGCCAGTCGGCGACCGTCTCCGGGAGCCGGCGCTCGCCGCCGACCCCGTACATCGTCTGCAGGTCGGCCGGGTCGCCCGCGATCGCGCGCAGCAGCCAGTTGTGCCAGGCCTCCGCCTCGCGCCGGTAGCCGGCGTTCAGCAGCGCGGAGAGGGTCATCGTGGAGTCGCGCAGCCAGCAGAAGCGGTAGTCCCAGTTGCGCGCGCCGCCGATCTGCTCGGGCAGTCCCGCCGTCGCGGCGGCGACGATGCCGCCGGTCGGCTCGTAGGTGAGCGCCTTGAGCGTGATCAGGGAGCGGATGACGGCCGCGTGGTCCCTCTCGGCCATCTCCGTCGAGCACCGCGCCGACCAGGTCTCCCAGTCGGCGAGAGTGCTCTTCAGCTCCGCCTCCGCGTCCGGGCGCGGGGGTTGCCGCTGGTGCGAGGGCGCGTAGCTGAGCACGAACGGCACCCGGTCGCCCGCGCGGACGGTGAACGTCGAGATGGTGGCGAAGTCCTTGCCGACCGTCCGCACGCCGTCGCCGCAGTGCAGCCAGACGGAGTCGGGACCGGCGACCGCGACCCGGTGGTGGTTGGTGCGGCGCATCCACGGGATGATCCGGGCGTAGTCGAAGCGCAGCCGGACCTCGCCGGTCATGTGCACCTCGCCGCTGACGCCCTCGACGATCCGGATCACGTCCGGCGTGCGGTCGCGCTGCGGCATGAAGTCGATCACCCGGACCGTGCCCGTGGCCGTGGTCCACTCGGTCTGCAGCACCAGGGTGTCGCCGACGTAGGAGCGGCGGGGCGCCTGGCCGTCGGAGGTGGGGGCGAGCCGCCAGTGGCCGTGCTCGTCGCCGCCCAGCAGTGCGGCGAAGCAGCTGGGCGAGTCGAACCGCGGCAGGCAGAGCCAGTCGATGGAACCGTCCCTGCCCACCAGCGCGGCGGTCTGCAGGTCTCCGATGAGCGCGTAGTCCTCGATGCGTCCGGGCATGGGGCCATCCTGCCCGGTGGGGCACCCGAAGTCAGGCCTTTGCGGCCAGCCTCACGTCGCGTCGGAAGAGGAAGAACCAGGCGATGGGGATCATCACCGCGAAGAGCCACCACTGGACGGCGTAGGGCAGGTGCACGCCCTTGCCCACCACGGCCAGGGAGTTGGAGTTGGTGTCGTTCGGGTTGGGCACCATCTCGGCCTGGGCGGAGGACGACAGGGCAGGAGAGGACCCGGTCATCTCCAGATAGCCGGCCAGCACGGGCTGACTGAAGTTCTTGGCCTGTTCCTGACTGTTGATCAGCATGTACTGCCGGTTCGGCAGCCCGCCCGGGTTGTGGATGCCGGTCAGCGCGGCCGTCTCGTCGGGCCGCAGCCGGCCGGTGACGGTGATCTCGCCGCTCGGCGTGGTCGGCAGCGGAGGCAGCTGGGCGCCGGTGGCGTTGCCGGGCGCGATCCAGCCGCGGTTGACCAGGACCACCTTGCCGTCGTCGGTGACCAGCGGGGTGACCAGGTAGAAGCCGGGCTGGTCACCGGAGGCGTCGGTCCGGTTCCGGATCACGACCTCCTTCGCCGCGTCGAAGTGTCCCATCGCGGTGACGGTGCGATACATCTCACTCAACGGGACGGTCACACCGGGCTTCGACAGCGTCTCCATCGCGACCGGGCGCGCGGCCAGGTTCGCGTTGATCGTCGCGTTGCTGCGGTTGGTCTGCTGGTACCGGTGGTACTGCCACTGGCCCAGCCACGCCATGGCCGGGATGAGGGCGAGGAACACCAGGGTCAGGATCAGCCAGCGCCGGGTGAGGAAGATGCGGAGCACTCCACGACGTTACCTCCGCTCCCCGTCAGTCCTTGCGCTGGGGTGCCACCCGTTGGAGGAGTTGGAGGAAAGCGGCCTCGTCGACCACCGGCGTGCCGACCTCGCGGGCCTTGCGCGCCTTGCCCGTCCAGCCGTCCGGGTCGTTGGTGACCAGCAGGCTGGTCCGGCTGCTGACGGAGGTCGCGACGTGCAGCCCGGCCTCGGTGAGCCGGTCCTCCAGCACCTCGCGGTCGGTCGCGGTGTCGCCGGTGATCGCCACGCGCATGCCCTGCACCAGCGGTCCGTCCTGCTGCCACCGGCCCGGGTTCGGGTACGGGCAGGCCGGACGCCGCTTGGCGGGCCGGTACCCGCCCCAGGACCCCTGACGGCGGATCGTCTGCGAGGGCACCGGCGCGGTCGCCCCCGTGCTCATGCTCGGCCCGAGGTCGCTTATCGGCACGCACGGGACCAGCGGCAGCCGCAGCCCCGCGTCCGCGGCCAGCCGCAGGCTGGGCCGGAACACCTCCGCCAGCACGCGGGCGTCGTCCAGCGCGTGGTGCGCCTGCCGGGTCTCCACGCCGAAGTGCGCGGCCAGCGTGCCGAGTTTGTGGTTGGGCAGCGGCAGGCGCAGGTCCCGGGAGAGCACGATGGTGCAGAGGCGCTGCTCGATCGGCGCGCGCCCGTCCATCCGGGCGTACTCACGGGAGATCATCGACCAGTCGAACAGGGCGTTGTGGGCCACCAGCACCCGGCCCGCAAGCCGCCGCGACAGCTCGTCGGCGATGCCGGGGAACGTGGGCGAACCCTCCAGCACGTCGGAGGTCAGGCCGTGGATCCAGACCGGTCCGGGATCGCGCTCCGGGTTGACCGTGGCGTACCAGTGGTCCTGCACGCCGCCGCGCGCGTCCAGTTGGTACACGCCGACGGAGATCACCCGGTCGGTCCGTCCGAGCCCGGTGGTCTCGACGTCCACCACCGCCCAGCCGGCGTCCGGGTACTCCGCGGGCCAGATGGCCTCTGTGTCGCTCCCTGCAAGCATGGTGGACCACAATACGGTGAGAGCCTGACAGCGCCGACCGCCGCACTGTCGGGCGAAGCCCGTGACCACGGGCTCGGAACCACCAGAGAGAAGCACCATGCGCGCCACAGTCATCCACGGACCGAACGACATCCGGATCGAGGAGGTCCCCGACCCGGTGGTACGCAAGTCCACCGACGCGGTGGTGCGGACCGTCCTCGCCTGCATCTGCGGCAGCGACCTGTGGGCCTACCGCGGCGTCGCCGCACGCGAGCCGGGACAGCGGATCGGGCACGAGTTCCTGGGCGTGGTCGAGGCCGTCGGCGCTGACGTCCGCGACGTGAAGCCGGGCGACCTGGTCGTCGCGCCGTTCGTCTGGTCCGACGGCGTCTGCGAGTTCTGCGCCGAAGGACTTACCACCTCCTGCCCGCATGGCGGCTTCTGGGGCACGCCCGGCTCCGACGGCGGCCAGGGCGAGGCGGTCCGCGTCCCGTTCGCCGACGGCACGCTGGTCAAGCTGCCGACTGACGCCCAGTCGGATCCGCGGCTGCTCACCGCGATGCTGGCGCTGTCTGACGTCATGGCGACCGGCCACCACGCCGCGCTCGCGGCGGGCGTCCGTCCCGGCGCGACGGTCGCCGTCGTCGGCGACGGCGCGGTCGGCCTCTGCGGCGTCCTCGCCGCGAAGCGGCTCGGCGCGGAGCGGATCATCGCCATGGGCCGCCACGAGACCCGCACGGCCATCGCCCGCACCTTCGGCGCGACGGACATCGTCGCGGAGCGGGGCGACGAGGCGATCGAGGCCGTCCGCGAGCTGACCGGCGGCGTGGGCGCCCACGCGGTTCTGGAGGCCGTCGGCACCGAGCAGTCCATGAAGACCGCGATCTCCATCGCCCGCGACGGCGGCGCGGTCGGCTACGTCGGCGTCCCGCACGGCGGCAGCGCGGGCGTGGACATCAGCCAGATGTTCAACCGCAACGTCGCTCTCCGCGGCGGTGTGGCCCCGGCGCGGGCGTACATCCCTGAGCTGCTCGCCGACGTGCTCGACGGCACGATCGACCCGTCCCCGGTCTTCGACGCGGAGGTCGGCCTGGACGGTGTCCCGGACGGCTACAAGTCGATGGACGAGCGCACGGCGCTGAAGGTGAAGATCACCTTCTGAGTCGTTCGCCGGGTGGCTCCGGAATGGGATGATGGCGACATGACCGGTCCTGTCATCCCTGAGCGCCACGCCCAACTGCTGGCTTACGCGTCCAGCCTGACCCCGCCGTCGGGCTGGAAGATCGAGGTGTCCGGCGACGAGGTCATCATGATGGCCGGGCCCTCGGTGATCCACCAGCGGAACCTTCTGGTGGTGCGGGAGCAGTTCGACAGGCACCGGCCGGCTGAGCTCATGCCCAGCGAGAACACCGACCTTGCCTCGCCGCACACCGGCACTCTGCGCAATCCGGACCTGACCTACATCCCGCTGGCAGTCGTGGAACTGGGCGGCAACGAGGTGTCCGCGGACCTCGCGGAGATCACGGTGGAGATCGTCTCCCCGTCGAACCCGGAGAACGATCTCGTCGGCAAGGTGCGGGACTATCCGCGCATGGGTGTTCCGCTTTATCTCCTCATCGACCCGCGCGAGGGCACGGTCACCCTCTACTCCGAGCCCGCCGACGGCACTTACCGGCAGCGGTGGATCGGGAAGTTCGGTGACACCGTCCCGATCCCGGCGCCTTTCGACTTCGACCTGGCTACCACGAGCCTGATCCGTTACCCGTCGTAGGCTCGCGGCACCACCAGGACTCCCGGGGCGGCCGGGAGGGAAGCCGGCGACCGCCCCGGGAGTCTTCGGTGCGGCTCCTACCGGAAGGCGTCCTGCCCGGTGAGGGTCTTGCCGATGACCAACTGGTGCATCTCGACGGTGCCCTCGTAAGTGAGCACGGATTCAAGGTTGTTGGCGTGCCGCATGATCGGGTACTCGTAGCTGATGCCGTTCGCGCCCAGAATGGTCCGCGCGGTGCGGGCGATCTCGATCGCTTCGCGGACGTTGTTGAGCTTGCCGTAGCTGACCTGCTCCGGGCGCAGCGTGCCTGCGTCCATGCGGTTGCCGAGGTGCAGGGCGAGCAGCAGGCCCTTGTTGAGTTCCAACGACATGTCCGCCAGCTTGGCCTGGGTGAGCTGGAAAGCGCCCAGCGGCTTGCCGAACTGCTCGCGGGTGATGCTGTACTCCCGCGCCGTCTCCAGGCAGCTGCGCGCAGCGCCCAGCGCGCCCCAGACGATGCCGTAGCGGGCCTGGTTCAGGCAGGACAGCGGGCCCTTCAGGCCCCGCACCTCCGGAAAGACGGCGTCGGCGGGCAGCCGCACGTTGTCCAGCACCAGCTCGCTGGTGACCGAGGCGCGCAGCGAGCCCTTGTGCTTGATCTCCGGAGCGGAGAAGCCCGGCGTGTCCGTCGGTACGACGAACCCCCGGATGCCGTCCTCGGTCTGCGCCCAGACCACCGCGACGCCGGCCACCGAGCCGTTGGTGATCCACATCTTGCGGCCGTTGAGGATCCAGTCTGCCCCGTCGGACGAGCCGTCGCGCTTCGCGGCGGTGCGCATCGACGCCGGGTCGGAGCCGTGATCCGGCTCGGTCAGGCCGAAGCAGCCGATGATCTCGCCGGCCGCCATGCCCGGCAGCCACTGCTGCTTCTGCTCCTCACTGCCCCAACGGTGGATCCCGTACATGGCCAGCGAGCCCTGCACCGAGACCAGCGACCGCAGCCCGGAGTCGGCCGCCTCCAACTCCAGACAGGCGAGGCCGTACTGCACGGCACTGGCGCCCGCACAGCCGTAGCCGTGCAGGTGCATGCCCAGCGCGCCGATCGAGCCCAGCTCGCGGGCCAGTTCGCGCACCGTGGGCAGCTCGCCCGCCTCGTACCAGTCGGCGATGTGCGGCAGCACCCGGTCCGCGCACCACTCCCGCACGGTGTCGCGGACGGCGAGGTCCTCGGCACTGAGCAGGTCGTCGAAACCGAGCGGGTCACGGGGGTCCAGAGCAGGGCTCATGCTGATTCCTCGGTGGTCGAGAGCGGTTCGGAACGCGGGGCGGTGAGCCAGGCGCGTACGGCGTCATTGTGCTCGCCGAGACGCGGCGGGGCGACGGGTTGACGGACGGGTGTCGCGGTCAGGGTGAGCGGACTGCGGACCTGCGGGACGCGGCCCTCGCCGACGTCCGCCACCGGCGCGAGGCCCAGCTCGTCGGCGAGCGCGAACGCGCCGGCCAGGTCGTTGACCGGGCCGCACGGGATCCCGGCCCCGGTGAGCAGCGCCTGCCACTCGGCCGTGCCGTGCGCCGTCAGCGCCGCCTCCAGCAGCGAGACCAGCTCCGGACGGTTCCGGACCCGCTCCGCGTTGGTCGCGAACCGCGGGTCCTCGGCCAGGCCCGGCACGCCCAGCGTCCTGGCGAACGCGCGGAACTGGCCGTCGTTGCCGCACGCGACGGCGAGGAGCTCGCCGTTCGCGCAGTGCAGCGTCTCGTAGGGCGCGATGCTGGGGTGCTGGTTGCCCATCCGGCCGGGTGCGCGGCCGGTGGCGAGGAAGCCGGACGCCTGGTTGGCCAGCGAACCGAGCAGGCTGGAGAGGAGGTTGACCTCCACATGCTGGCCCTGGCCGGTCCGGTCCCGGTGCCGCAGCGCGGCCAGGATTGCGGCGACCGCGTCCTTGGAGGTCAGCACGTCGACGAGGGCGACGCCGACCTTGTGCGGCTCACCGTCGGCCGGGCCGGTGATGCTCATCAGGCCGCCGACGGCCTGGACCACGAAGTCGTAGCCGGGGAGCGGGCTGCCGGTGCCGAACCCGGTGATCGAGCAGTAGACCAGCCCCGGGTTGGCGGCCAGCGCGGACGCCTGGTCCAGCCCGTAGCGGGCGAGGGAGCCGGGCTTGAAGTTCTCGATCAGGATGTCGGCGCGGGCCGCCAGCTCTCGGGCGAGTGCGGCGTCGTCCGGGTCGCCGAGGTCCAGGGTGATGCCGCGCTTGGTGCGGTTGGCGGCGTCGAAGTAGGCGGCGGTGCCGTCGACGAACGGCGGTCCCCAGGCGCGGGTGTCGTCCCCGGCGCCGGGGCGCTCCACCTTGACCACGGTCGCGCCCAGGTCGGCGAGGGTCGCTGCGGCGAGCGGACCGGCCAGCACCCGGCTGAAGTCGGCCACGAGCACGCCGTCGAGCGGTGCGGGTGCTGTCGGCGTTGTCATGCGGCCATGCTTGCAAGATCCAAACGGACCGAGGAATAGGCCTGGGTGGTGAGAAGCGCCACCTGGACACGCCTGCGTGTCCATAGCTGGGGATGGGACGGGCGCAGGCCGGGGACAGGCCGGGGACGCGCCTCTTCCGGCCCGGTCGGGTGGACGCGGAGCCGTGGACGGTCGACTCGTGTGTCGGTGCGGGGCACTACGCTGGCTGTGAGGCGGAGAGAAAGGTGTGTGGCATCGTGACCGCAGTCGAAACCGGTCTGCTCGACACCTTCGGGCGTCGCGCGGTTGACCTGCGTGTCTCGGTGACCGACCGCTGCAACCTGCGCTGCACCTACTGCATGCCCGAGGAGGGCCTGCAGTGGCTCGCCAAGGACACGCTGCTGACGGACGAGGAGATCGTCCGCCTGGTCGGCATCGCCGTCGGCGAGCTGGGCGTGCGCGAGGTCCGCTTCACCGGCGGTGAGCCGCTGCTGCGTCCCGGGATCGTCGGCATAGTCGCGGCCTGCGCGCAGCTGACGCCGCGCCCTGAGCTGTCGCTGACGACCAACGGCATCGCCTTGTCGCGCACCGCGCAGGCGCTGCGCGACGCCGGTCTGGACCGGGTCAACGTCTCCGTCGACACCCTCGACCCAGCCACCTTCAAGACGCTCACCCGCCGCGACCGCCTCGACGACGTCCACGCGGGCCTGGCCGCGGCGGAGGCGGTGGGGCTGCGACCGGTCAAGCTCAACGCGGTGCTGATGCGCGGCGTCAACGACCACGAGGCAGCCGATCTGCTCGCCTACGCGCTGGAGCACGGCTACGAGTTGCGCTTCATCGAGCAGATGCCGCTGGACGCCCAACACGGCTGGGACCGCTCGAAGATGATCACGGCGGAGGAGATCCTCGAGCGGCTGTCCGCACGTTTCACGCTGACCCCCGAGCCGGACGAGCGGCGCGGTGCGGCCCCCGCCGAACGCTGGCTGGTCGACGGCGGCCCGGCACGCGTCGGCGTGATCGCCAGCGTCACCCGCCCGTTCTGCCGGGCGTGCGACCGCACGCGGCTCACCGCCGACGGTCAGATCCGCAACTGCCTGTTCGCGACGGAGGAAACGGATCTGCGGGGCGCGCTGCGCGCGGGAGCGGGGAACGCGGAGATCGCGGAGCTGTGGCGCAAGGCGATGTGGGGCAAGAAGGCTGCCGCCGGCATCGACGACCCCTCCTTCCACCAGCCCGAGCGGCCGATGTCGGCCATCGGCGGATAGGGCCGGTTGCACGGTGCTCATGGGGCGCGGCACTAGGTCGTGCAACTCACTCCTGAGTCCACTCCGCCAGCGGGACAACGTCCTTGAGGAACCCGCGGAGGTCCAGGAACTGCGTCAGGTGCTCGCGGTGCTCCTCGCACGCGAGCCACGTCTTCCTGCGGTCGGGCGTGTGCAGCTTGGGGTTGTTCCAGGCCAGGACCCAGACCGCGGCGGCGCGGCAGCCCTTGGCGGAGCAGATGGGGGCGTCGGTGGTGCTCATGCCCCAAACCCTAATGGCGATGCCGGGCAGCCACGGGGGGAGCCGCCCGGCATCGGTCCGTCGCTCCGACGGGGGACGCGGAGCGCGTGAGCAGTATGGCACGTAACTCTGGGCTCCGGACCCGGGATCAGGCCATTCCGCTTGAGCCGGGCCGGAGTCCGCGCTCAAGCCCGCGCTCAAGCCCGGACGCGAGGGACGCCCTCACGACCCCTCACCGTCGGTCGGAGCCGCCGACCCGGCGCCCAGCATCGGCGGGGGCTGGTAACCCACGAACGTCTCCGGCGTCTTCGGCGGGCCCTCGCGACCGGCGTTGGCGAACAGGACGGCGAAGTAGGGGATGACCGTGCCGCCGACGAGCGCGATGATCGCCGCTATCCGCGACTCGGACCAGAGCACGACCGCAAGGATGACGCAGATCGTGCGGACGGCCATCGAGACCATGTACTTGCGCTGGCGGCCCTTGACGTCCTCGGTCAGGCTCGACCGCGCACCGGTGATACGGACCGCTTTCGACTTACCCACCCTGACTCACCCGCCCACGCCCGGCCGACCCCTCTCGCGGCCCTTCCCGTCCACCGTACGCTTCGGGCACCCCGCCGAGGAGAGGGGGGTGCCCGAAACGTCGCGTGTCGGCCCAGGGGCGAGGCCGGACGGTCTACGACGCCTGGCTCACCGAGCTCATGTGGAAGTCGCCGACCCGCACCGGCGGCATCGCCGCCCGCGTGAACCAGTCGCTCCACTCGCGCGGCAGGCACTGCTCCGTGCGGCCGACCTCGGTGATCCGGCCGAGCAGGTCCACCGGGGACTCGTTGAAGCGGAAGTTGTTCACCGCCCCCTTCACCTCGCCGTTCTCGACGAGGTAGACGCCGTCCCGGGTGAGGCCCGTGAGCAGCAGCGTCGCCGGGTCCACCTCGCGGATGTACCAGAGGCAGGTGAGCAGCAGGCCACGCTCGGTGCGGGCGATCATCTCGTCCAGCGTCGCGCCGCCGCGCGGGTCGGGGCCCTCGAAGACCAGGTTGTCGATCGCGGGCCGGACCGGAAGACCCGTCATACCGGCCGAGTGGCGGGTGGTGATCAGGTTGGCCAGCTCGCCGTCGCGGATCCAGTCGGTGGCCGTCAGCGGCAGGCCGTTGTCGAACGCCGAGGTGTCGCCGCCCGAGGCGTGCGCGACCACGAACGGCGCCGCCTCCAGCCCGGCGTAGGTCGGGTCGCTGCGCAGGGTCAGCGGCAGCCGGGACAGCCGCTCGCCGAGGCGGGTCTTCCCGCCCGGCTTGGAGAAGACGGTGCGGCCCTCGTGGGCGTCCCGACCGCCCGCCGACCAGGTCAGATAGATCATCAGATCGGCCAGCGCAGACGGCGGCAGCAGCGTCTCGTAGCGACCCGCCGGAAGGTCGACGGTCCGCTCGGCCCAGCCGAGCCGCTGCGCCAAGCGCTGCTCCAGGGCCTCCACATCCACGTCGCGGAAGTCCCGGGTCGCCGCGCCGGTCCAGGCGGAGGCCGAGAGGTCGGCGGTCTTGGCGTTGAGCTCCAGCGTGCCGCTCGGCTGGTCGTGACGGAGCCGGATGCCGGTGGAGGTGCCCAGATACGTCGAAGTGACGGTGTGGTGGGCGAAGCCGTACAGCAGCCGGCCGCTCTTGCGGGAGAGCGCGAACGCCTCGCCGAGCGCGGGCGCGAACTCGGCGAAGACGTCGATGGACGTCTCGGCCGGGGCCCCGGTGAAGTCGGCCGACGCGGGACCGGCCGGTGCGAGCAGTGGCTGCGCGTCCTCGGCCGGACCGGCCGCCCGCGCGGCGTCCTCGGCGGCGCGGACCAGCGACTCCAGCTCGTCGGCGGTGACCGCCTCGCGGGAGACGACGCCC
The DNA here is from genome assembly GCF_041262485.1 of Streptacidiphilus sp. BW17. Taxonomy (NCBI): domain Bacteria; kingdom Bacillati; phylum Actinomycetota; class Actinomycetes; order Kitasatosporales; family Streptomycetaceae; genus Streptacidiphilus; species Streptacidiphilus sp. BW17. The sequence goes on from NZ_JBGCCR010000024.1 coordinate 49,382, forward strand.
GCGGCGGTGCCCTCCCGGCCGTCGACGGTGGCGATCACGGTGACCGTCCGGCCCCGGGTGACGCCGTTGGTGGTCAGGCTGTTCCCGGCCCAGCGCAGGTTGGCGGTGGACTCCTCGTCGGCGATGACCACGCAGCCGTCGGCGCGGGACAACTCCAGCGCGCGCTCGACCAGCTCGTGCGGCTTGACGGCGCCCGCCTGGACAGTGTTCTGACTGGGCATCAGCGTCCGGCCTCCTGCTGGGTGTTGAGCACGTTGACGGAGCGGAACAGGGCGGACGGGCAGCCGTGCGAGACCGCCGCCACCTGGCCCGGCTGCGCCTTGCCGCAGTTGAAGGCACCGCCCAGGACGTACGTCTGCGGACCGCCGACGGCCTCCATCGAGCCCCAGAAGTCGGTGGTGGTGGCCTGGTAGGCGACGTCCTTGACCTGCCCGGCCAGCTTTCCGCCGCGGATCCTGAAGAACCGCTGCCCGGTGAACTGGAAGTTGTAGCGCTGCATGTCGATCGACCAGGAGCGGTCGCCGACGATGTAGATGCCGTCCTCGACGCCCGCGATCAGGCCCGCGGTGTCCGGGCCGCCCTCGGCGGGCCGGAGCGAGACGTTGGCCATCCGCTGCACCGGGACGTGCGCGGGGGAGTCGGCGAAGGCGCAGCCGTTGGACCGGCCGAGGCCCTTCATCAGCGCCATCCGCCGGTCCAGCTGGTAGCCGACCAGGGTGCCGTCCTTGACCAGGTCCCACTGCTGGGTCTGCACGCCCTCGTCGTCGTAGCCGACGGTGGCCAGCCCGTGCTCCACGGTGCGGTCGCCGGTGACGTGCATGACGTCGGAGCCGTAGCGCAGCGAGCCGAGCTTGTCGAAGGTGGCGAAGGAGGTGCCCGCGTAGGCGGCCTCGTAGCCGAGCGCCCGGTCCAGCTCGGTGGCGTGGCCGATCGACTCGTGGATGGTCAGCCACAGGTTGGACGGGTCGACGACCAGGTCGTAGCGGCCCGCCTCGATGCCCGGGGCCTTCATCTTCTCGGCCAGCAGCTCCGGCAGTTGGGCGAGTTCGGCGTCCCAGTCCCAGCCGGTGCCGCGCAGGTACTCGAAGCCGCGGCCGACCGGCGGGGCCAGCGTCCGCATCGAGTCGAACGCTCCGGAGGTCTCGTCGACCGAGACCGCCTCCAGCTCGGGGTGCAGCCGGACGCGCTGCTGGGTGGTGGTGGTCCCGGCGGTGTCCGCGTAGAACTTGTTCTCCTGGACGGCCAGCAGAGACGCCGTCACATGCGAGACGCCCTTGGCGTCCAGCAGCCTGCGGCTCCAGTCGGCCAGCAGCGCCGACTTCTCCGGGTCCGGGACGTCGAACGGGTTCTCCTGGTAGGAGGAGACCCAGGTGACGTCGCCGTAGGACGGCTCCTCGGCCAGCTCCACGGTCTCCTCGCTGAGCCCGCCCGACAGCCGCGCCACGGCGACCGCCTGCTCCGCGACCCGCGCCGCCGCCTCGGGCGTCAGGTCCACGCCCGCCGCGAAGCCCCAGGCGCCGTCGACGACCACGCGCACCGCGTAGCCGAGCTGCAGCGCGTCCGAGCCGCCCGCGGGCCGCGCGTCCCGCAGCCGCAGCGAGGCGCTGCGGACCCGCTCCAGGCGGAAGTCCGCGTGGGCGGCGCCCAGCGCCTGGGCCCTGGTCAGGGCCGCCTCGGCGAGCCGCCGCAGCGGCAGCGAGAGGAACGCGCCGTCCACGCCCGGCGGGGTCGGAGTTTGCGACATGGGTCTCCTCGGTGAGGTGGGATCATCCGCTGGCAGCATCCTGCCCTGAATCCCGCTGGGTGCGCGCATAACTGTCAGAAGCCGACAGATACCCGCACGCCGTGCTGTGGAGGGTCGATTCGCTCCTGCCTGCGATCAGCGGATAGCGTCGCACTGTCCGCCCCTGAGAACGTCCCCGCAGTTGAGAGAGGTACGCCTGTGAGCCGGTCGGTTCTGGTCACCGGAGGCAATCGGGGCATCGGCCTCGCCATCGCCCGGGCTTTCGCCGAGGCGGGCGACAAGGTCGCCGTCACCTACCGCTCCGGCGAGCCGCCGGAGGGCCTGCTGGGCGTCAAGTGCGACATCACCGACGGCGAGCAGGTCGACCAGGCGTTCAAGGAGATCGAGGCCGCCCACGGCCCGGTCGAGGTCCTGGTCGCCAACGCCGGCATCACCCGCGACACGCTGCTGCTGCGCATGTCCGAGGACGACTTCACCTCCGTCCTGGACACCAACCTCACCGGCACCTTCCGGGTGGTGAAGCGCGCCAGCAGGGCCATGCTCCGCGCCCGCAAGGGCCGGGTCGTGCTGATCTCCTCGGTCGTCGGCCTGCTGGGTTCGGCGGGCCAGGCCAACTACGCCGCCTCCAAGGCCGGTCTGGTCGGCTTCGCCCGTTCGCTCGCCCGCGAGCTGGGCTCGCGCAACATCACTGTCAACGTCGTCGCCCCGGGCTTCGTGGACACCGACATGACGGCGGTGCTGGGCGAGGAACGCCGCGCCGAGATCGTCTCGCAGGTGCCGCTGGCCCGTTACGCCCAGCCGGAGGAGATCGCCGCCGCGGTGCGCTTCCTCTCCTCCGACGACGCCGCATACATCACCGGAGCCGTCATCCCCGTGGACGGTGGATTGGGAATGGGTCACTGAACACCATGAGTGGAATCCTCGACGGCAAGCGCATCCTGATCACCGGCGTGCTGATGGAGTCCTCCATCGCGTTTCACGCCGCCAAGTTGGCCCAGGAGCAGGGCGCCGAGATCATCCTGACCGCGTTCCCGCGTCCCAGCCTGACCGAGCGCATCGCCAAGAAGCTGCCGAAGCCGGCGAAGGTCCTCGAGCTGGACGTCTCCAACGACGAGCAGCTGGCCGGCCTGGCCGAGAAGGTCCGCGCCGAGCTCGGCGACCGGCTGGACGGTGTCGTCCACTCCATCGGCTTCGCGCCGCAGGACGCCCTGGGCGGCAACTTCCTGAACACGCCGTGGGAGTCCGTCGCCACCGCGATGCAGGTCTCGGCCTTCTCGCTGAAGTCGCTGACCACGGCGCTGCTTCCGCTGATGACCGAGGGCGGCTCGGTCGTCGGCCTCACCTTCGACGCGCAGTTCGCGTGGCCGCAGTACGACTGGATGGGCCCGGCGAAGGCCGCGCTCGAGGCGACCTCGCGGTACCTGGCCAAGGAGCTCGGCAAGCAGGACATCCGCTGCAACCTGATCTCGGCCGGGCCGATCGGCTCGATGGCGGCGAAGTCCATCCCCGGCTTCGCCGACCTGGCGAAGACCTGGGACACCCGCTCCCCGATGACCTGGGACATGTCCGACCCGGAGCCGGCCGGCCGCGGGATCGTCGCCCTGCTCTCGGACTGGTTCCCGAAGACCACCGGCGAGATCATCCACGTCGACGGCGGCCTCCACGCCATCGGCGCGTAAGCGCTGCGCTCGGCACGCGAGGTAGTTGCACTTTAGGGGCGCGGGGCTCTGCCGATTTGCGGCTCCGCCGCGTGGGCGCGACAAGCCGTGCCCGTGCTGCCGCAGATAGCTGCACTACCAAGGGGCGCGGGGAACTGCGCGACAAGCCACCGGCATGCGGATGGTCCTCAACGGTCAGGGTCATCCGCGCAGGGTGGTTGCTCGCGCCCACGCGGCGGAGCCGCATGTCGGCAGAGCCCCGCGCCCCTTCGTGCCTACCGGCACGACTGCAGCGCTGACGCGGCCTCCGCTGCCGCCGTGTCGCCGTCGCCGGCGCGGATCGCGTCGAGAATGCCGTCGTGGCTGATGTACCGGCTCTCGTCCAGGACCGGTCCCACGACCGAGCGCAGCTCCTCCCGCATCACCTCGCCGAGGTCGGCGTAGAGCGCGGAGAGGACCTCGTTGTGGGCCGCCGCCGTCACCGCCTGGTGGAACGCGGCGTCGTTGAGGACGAAAGCCTCCACGTCGCCGGAGCGCCAGGCGTCCTCACGCCGCCTCAGTGCCGTCTCCAGCAGCCGGAGATCCTGCGCGGTGTGGCGGGAAGCCGCGAGCCGTGCCGCGGACGCCTCCAGCGCCTGGCGGAGTTCGGTGATCTCCGCCTTGTCCGCGTCCGCGAAGCGCCGGTGCATGACGCCGGCGAGCTCGCTGGTGGCGAGCACGTACGTGCCCGAGCCCTGGCGAATGTCGAGCAGGCCGTTGTGGGCCAGTGCCCGGACCGCCTCGCGGACGGTGTTGCGGGCGACGCCGAGGCGTTCCACCAGTTCGGCCTCGGTGGGGATGCGGGAGCCCACGGGCCACTCACCCGAGGTGATCTGGCTGCGCAACTGCGCGATCACCTGGTCGGCCAGCGGCTCGCGCCGGGGCGAGGTCAGTGCCATGTCGCTCCTGTCGGCTGGTTCTGAGTGCGGAACATCATCCCGCGTTCGGGAGGGGAGTAAAACCGCTCCCCGGATTCATCCCATCATTGTATGATCCAGCCATGCCTGCCGACCAGACCGCCGCTCCGGCGTTGCCCGACGCCGAATCTTCTGTCTCAGCCCCGCGATCTTCTGTTTCAGCCCCGCGAACCCTCGCGCCCGTGCACGTCAAGGCGCGCTGGTTGCTGGCGCTCGCGCTCGCCCTCGCCGCGTTCAACCTGCGCCCCGCCGTCGCTGCGCTCGGGCCGCAGCTGGACACGGTGCGGAGCAGCCTGCACATGAGCGCCGGGGTGGCCGGTCTGGTGACGGCCCTGCCGTCGCTCTGCTTCGCGCTGTTCGGGCTGCTGGCGCCCAAGCTGGCTCGGCGGCTCGGTCCGGCGGTGACGGTCTGCCTGGGCATGGCGGCCGTGACGCTCGGGATCGTCGCCCGCTCGTTCGCCCCGAACAGCGGGGTGTTCCTGCTGCTCAGCGCGCTCGCCCTGGCAGGCATCGCGGTGTCGAACGTGCTGATGCCGGTGCTGGTCAAGCGGTACTTCCCGGACCGGCTCGGGCCGGTCACCGGCCTCTACTCGATGTCGCTGGCCCTCGGCACCTCCGTGGCGGCGGCGCTGGCGGTGCCGCTGACCACCGCGCTGGGCGGGGGCTGGCGGGTCGGGCTCGGTGTCTGGGCGCTGGCGGCCGCGGTCGCGCTGGCGCTGTGGCTGTTCCAGGCGGCGACGCTGCGCCGCGACGGAGCGGGCGCCCCGGCCGCCGGCACGGCCACGATCCGGATCACCCGCAGCCGCACCGCGTGGCTGCTCGGCGTCTTCTTCGGTCTGCAGGCGACCGCGGCCTACGTCACCATGGGCTGGCTGCCGCAGATCTTCCAGGACGCCGGGATCTCCGCGACGCAGTCGGGCGTGCTGCTCGCCGTCACGATGGCCGTCGGCGCTCCGCTCTCCTTCGTGATCCCCTCGCTGGCGACGCGGATCCCGCACCAGGGCCCGATCGCGGCCGTCCTCGCGGTCTGCGGGCTCGCCGCCTACGCGGGCCTGGGCTTCGCCCCGGCCGCCGCGCCGTACGTCTGGGCGCTGCTGCTCGGCATCGCCAACTGCGCCTTCCCGCTGGTGCTCACGATGATCGGCCTGCGTTCCCGGACCAGCGAGGGCGTGGCCCGGCTCTCCGCCTTCGTCCAGGGCGTCGGCTACCTGATCTCGGTGCCGGGCCCGGTGGTGATCGGCGTGCTGTACCAGCGTGAGCACGGCTGGCACCAGGCGTTGATCCTGCTCGCGGTGCTGATGACGGTCCAGCTGTTCGTCGGACTCGCCGCAGGACGACCCCGGCAGATCGAGGACGAGAGGTGAGTGGCAGACTTCCTGCCATGCCTGTTCTTGAACCGAATCCCACCGGTGGCAACAAGAAGCTCCTGCAGATGTTCGGCCTGATCGGCCTGATCATGGTGGTCATCGCGATCATCGCCACCATCGGCGCGAACTTCGGGTGAGCTCCTGCCGCTTCGTCCGCTTTCTGCGAAGCTGACAGACATGAGCGTCGACACGTCCCGCACGATCATCGTCCTCCGCCACGCCAAGGCCGACTGGCCCTCGGGGGTGGCCGACCACGAGCGGCCGCTGGCCGACCGTGGACGTAAGGACGCCCCCAACGCCGGCCGCTGGCTGGCCGTTGCGGGCATCGTCCCCGACCTGGCCCTCTGCTCGACCGCCGCGCGCGCCCGGGAGACCTGGAAGCTCTTCGCCCACGAGCTGCCGGAGCGCCCGCGCACGGTGTACGAGGACCGGCTCTACGAGGCCGCCCCGGGTCAGCTGATCGAGGTGCTGCAGGAGCTGCCGGAGGACGTCCGGACGGTGCTGCTGGTCGCCCACAACCCGGGCGTGCAGGGCCTGGCGGAGATCCTCTCCGGCGAGTTCGAGGAGGACACCCTCGGCCACCTGCGCGCCACCGGCTTCCCGACCTCGGCGATCGCCGTGATCGACGTGCCGTCCTTCTGGAAGGGCCTCGAACCGGGCGTCGGCAAGCTCCGCGCGTTCTACGCGCCGGTGGACTGACGGTCCGCACCTGCTTCTGAAGGCCCCCGGCTCCCCCGGCCGGGGGCCTTCGGCGTCCTGGCGCGATCTTCAGGGCCCGATCCTTCCGACAGAGTGAAGATCAACATGCGGCCACCGGTGATCTGCTCTGGAATCGCCTGAGGAACCAGAGATCGTGAGAGACCACGAGAGGTGGCGGCGCATGCCCGTCCGGGGGAACCAGCTCGCGGGTGGCCCAGGGGACTGGTCGCTGCTGTCCGGATGGCTCCCCGCCGTGCTGGCCGTGTTGGGCGTGGCGTCGCTGGCATGGTTGCTGCTCTCCCGGCGTCGGAGCTGGTGGCTGCGCTGGCTGCCGCTGGTCCTGGTGCTGGCGGCCGGGTGCTCGGTGCTGATCGTGGTCTGGGTCGACGACTGGTGGCAGCCCTTCCCCGACGGGTTGCCCACCCAGTCGGCGGTATGGGTCGGCGTCTGCGTGCTGGCGGTGCTGCTCTTCCTCTTCCGACTGCCGTTCCTGCGCTGGGGCGGCCGGGTGCTGGCACTGGTCGCCTGCCTGCTGGTGGTCGCCTTCGCCGGGAACAGGGTCAACCAGCAGTTCCAGCAGTACCCGACGTTGAGCACGTTGCCCGGACCCTGGCAGACCCAGCCGGACGCGCTGGCGGTGGGCGCCAAGGAGGCGGTGCTGCACGTCCCGGCCGGCAGGACCATCGCCGAGGTGTGGCACCCACCGGCCGACATGCCGGCCAAGGGCCGCCTCTCCACGGCCAGGATCCCCGGCGCCGTCTCCGGCTTCACCGCGCGCGACGCGATCGTGTGGACGCCTCCCGCCTACAGCACCAAGGTCCGGCCGCTGCTGCCCGTGCTGGTGCTGATGGCCGGGCAGCCCGGTGGTCCGGAGGACTGGCTGGGCGGTGGTCAGCTGCAGCAGACCATGGACGCGTACGCCGCCGGCCACCGGGGGCTGGCGCCGGTGGTCGTCGTCGCGGACCCGATCGGCTCGCCGTTCGACAACACGCTCTGCATGGACTCGAAGATCGCCAAGGCGCAGACCTACCTGGCCAAGGACGTGCCGACCTGGGTCACCGCCAATCTCCAGGTCGGCGCCGGCCGCACCGCCTGGACCGTCGGCGGCCTCTCCTTCGGCGGCACCTGCGCGCTGCAGCTCGCGGTCAACGCGCCGGCGGTGTACGGCTCGTTCCTGGACATGTCCGGCCAGGACGAGCCCACGCTCGGCAACCACGCCAAGACGGTGAACCAGGCCTTCGGCGGCGACGAGGCCGCCTTCAACACCGCCGACCCGCTGCATGTGATGGCGCGCAGGCAGTTCCCGGACACCGCCGGGGTCGTCCTGGCCGGCGACGGCGACGCCGAGTTCGGGCCGCAGCAGCGCAGGGTCTACGCGGCCTGCCAGAAGGCCGGAATGCACGTGGTCTACAAGACCGTGCCCGGCGGCCACGACTGGGCCGTGTGGAAGACCGGACTCGCCGACGAACTGCCCTGGATCGCCCAGCAGGACGGACTGAGCTCATGACCTCGCAAGCGCAGACCACCGCCGACACCGAGGAGGCGCCGGCCGCCCTCGCGAACCCGTTGCACCGGCTCGCCGGGAACCTGCGGCGCTGGCTCGTCGCGGCGGCCGTGGTTCCCAGGGTGCTGGCCAAGGCCCCGCTGACGGCGGTCTTCCTGGCCGCGTTCTGGGTGGTCGGCCTCGTGACGGGCAGTGTCGTCCACGGCCCGTCCGACTCGCTGCTGCGGCATGTCGGGGCCGGCACCACCAGCCTGACGCAGGGCAGGTGGTGGACCCTGTTCAGCTACGGCCTCTGGGAGCCGGGGCTGGCCCCGTACCTCATCACCACCGCGCTGGCGCTGGCCACGCTGCTCCCGGCGGAGCGACGCCTCGGCGCCGTCAAGGCGGGGGCGTTCCTCCTCGCCTCGCAGGTGCTCGGCGCCCTGCTCGGGATCGCGGCGATCGAGGCCGGGGCGGCTGCGGGTGACCCGTGGCTGGAGAGCTCGGTCGCGGATCTCGGCCACCACCTCGCGATCAGTCTCTCGGTCGGTGCGAGCGTCGGGCTGACCGGCGTCGGACTGGCCCTCAGCGCTCAACTGACCGCGCTGTGGCGCCGCCGCACCCGACTGCTGCTGATCACCATGACGCTGCTCTTCCTCTTCTACGCGGGCGACGTGCTCGACATCATGCGGGCGGGCGCGGCCTTCGTCGGCCTCGTCGGCGGCGCGCTGCTGCTCGGCAAGCGGCGGTCGCTGCGCGGCGTCCGGCTGCTGCCCTCCTCCCACGCGGAGACCAGAGTCCTGGTGGCGCTGCTCGCGGCCACCTCCGCGATCGGACCCGCGATCAGCTGGATCACCGGCTCGCAGGGCGGCCCGCTGGCGATCTACGAGGAGCTCTTCATCCCCTCCAACCTGTCCGCCGGGGAGGTCACCGACGCCTGCGCCGGAGCGGGCGCGGGGAGCAGGGCCTGTCTTTCCCTACGTGCCGACTACCTGCTCAACAACAGCGTGGCGGTGGTGACGCTGTTCGTGCCGGTGCTGATCCTTGCGGTGATCGCGCTCGGACTCTGGCGCGGGCGGCGGATGGCCTGGTGGGCGGCAGCGCTCTTCGAGGTCGGCATCTTCGCCGCGACGCTGCGCTTCTTCCTGCTCACCCGGTCCCAACTGGTGAACGACCCGACCACCCAGCCCGGCCTGGTCACCGGGGTGACCATCTACTCCGTCGGGCTGTTGTTGGTCCCGGTCGTGATCCTGGCGGTGCTGGCGCTCACCCGGTGCCACTTCCGCCTGCGCGCGGAGAAGGAGACGGCACTGACCTTCTGGACCATCGCCGTGCTGGCCTTCGTGGTCATCGGCGCGACCTACGTCAAGTTCGGCTACGACGCCCGCAACGAGTTCAGTCCGGTGCCGACCTTCCACCAGATGCTCGTCGACTACCCCAAACGCCTGCTCCCGGACAGCTATCTGATCCTCTTCGGCACCTCCCTCTACGCGTTCGTCCCGGTGAGCGGCTGGGCCAAGGCGCTGTACGAGCTGACCGGGCCGGTCTTCTGGCTGATCGTGCTCGGCGGTCTCTTCGTGGCCTTCTGGCGGGCGGGCGCACGGCGGAAGGAGGACCACTCGGCCGAGGCGGGGGCGCTGCTGCTGGAGAACGGCGGCTCGACCCTCTCCTACATGACCACCTGGCCCGGCAACGAGTACTGGATCAGCGAGGACGGCCGGGCCGCCGTCGCCTACCGGGTCGTCGGTTCCATCGCGCTCACCACGGGCGACCCCTACGGTGAGCCGGACGCCCGCCGGGCGGCGGTGGCGGGATTCAGCAGCTTCTGTGACGAGCAGGGCTGGTCGCCCTGCTTCTACAGCATCACCGGCGAGATGAGGCAGCGCTCGGACGCGCTCGGCTGGTCCGCCGTCCAGGTGGCCGAGGACACCCTGCTGCGGCTGCCCGACCTCGCCTTCACCGGCAAGAAGTGGCAGGACGTCAGGACCGCGCTCAACAAGGCGGGCAAGGCCGGGATCACCGCCCACTGGCACACCTGGCCCACCGCCCCGCTCTCCGTCCAGGAGCAGGTGCGGGCACTGTCGGAGGAGTGGGTGGCGGACAAGGGCCTGCCCGAGATGGGCTTCACCCTCGGCGGCCTGGACGAGCTGGACGACCCGCGCGTGCGGATCCTGGTGGCGGTGGACGCGGACGGAACGCTGCACGGCATCACCAGCTGGCTGCCCTGCTACCGGGAGGGGCAGCCCGTCGGCTGGACCCTCGACTTCATGCGCCGCAGCGGCGAGGGCTTCCGCGGCGTGATGGAGTTCCTGATCGCCAGCGCGGCACTGCAGTTCAAGGAGGAGGGCGCGGAGTTCCTGAGCCTCTCCGGCGCGCCGCTGGCCCGGATCGACCGGGGCGAGCAGGCCGTGCCGCTCCAACGCGTCCTCGACATCGCGGGGAAGGCGCTGGAGTCGGTCTACGGCTTCCGTTCGCTGCTCGCCTTCAAGGCCAAGTTCCAGCCCGAGTACCTGCCGCTCTACATGTCGTACCCGGACCCGGCCCAACTGCCCGCGATCGGGACCGCCATCGGCAAGGCGTACCTCCCGCACACCACCCCGGCCCAGATGCTGCGGCTGAGCCGCCAGTTCACCTCCTCGGGGTGACGCGGCCGGAGCTCGTCGCCAGCCGGGGCCGTCAGCCGTGCGCCTCGGGCTCCGCTCCGGCGGCGAGCTCGTTGATCTCGGGGCTGGCGAGCACGCGCGGACCGGTGCCGTGCAGGTCCACGACGGCGAGCATGGCGCGGCCCAGGTTCTCCGTCGTGGTGACATGCCTCGGCGCCAGCCGGGAGAGCAGCGGGTAGGCGGGCCGGAAGGCCGCGTAGGCGGCCCGGTACCAGCCGGTCTTCGCCCGCTCGCCGTGCATCGGCTGGATCCAGCCGGGCCGGAACAGGTAGGTGACCAGCCCCTCCTGCGCCAGCAGCGCGTTCTCGGTGGCGCCCTTCACCCGCGCCCAGGCCACCCGGCCGCGCTCGGTGGCGTCGGTGCCCTCCCCGGAGACGTAGGTGAAGGTCAACCCGGGGCTGGCAAAGGCGAGTTCGCGCGCTGCGGCCATGGTGAAGTCGTACGTGATCCGCCGGTAGGTCTCCGCGTTCTGGCCCACGCTGGAGACGCCGAGGCAGAAGAAGCAGGCCGCGGCGTGCTCGAAGTGGTCGTGCAGCGCGGAGAAGTCGGTGAAGTCGTCGTGCACGACCTCGGTCAGCTTCTCGGCGCCGTCCGTGATCCCCGGCGCATCGACCGGCGTGAGCGGCCTGCGGACCACGGCGACGACCTCACGCACCCGCTCGTCCCGCAGGCACTCGCGCAGCACGCCCTGTCCGACCATCCCCGAGGCGCCGAACAGGACCACTTTCATGTTCATACAGGAACGCTACAGCGCGCCCTTGCCGGTGGCGTCGGTCCCGGCCGGACGCGGTTCCAGCACGGTCACGTCGGCGGGTCGCTCGCGCAGCGCGTCGAGCTCCGGGCCCAGCTCGGCGAGGACCGCGCCGGCGGCGTGTGCGTCGAGGTGGGCGCGGGTGGCCCACTTCTCCACCACCACGATCGAGGTGCCGTCGGTGTGCAGGGCGTAGAGCTCGCAGCCGGGCTCGGCGTGCACGGAGTCGACATGGCGCGCGTACGCGGCGAGCGCCTCCTCCAGCTTGCCCGGCTTCGGGTGGACCACGGCGGTGACGACCACGGACATCTGCGGCTCCTTCGTTGCGCGACGCTCTTTCCCAGGCCAACCCTCCCGGCCCGGGACGTGTTCCCGCACGGCCCGGAGCACGGCCCAGGGCACGGCCTACGCTGGCCGTATGGAGATCTGGATCAACCCCCGCTGCAGCAAGTGCCGCGTCGCCGTCGACCTGCTCGACGAGGCCGGGGCGGAGTACACCGTGCGCCGCTACCTGGAGGAGCCGCCGACCGCGGCCGAGCTGGAGGTGGTGCTGGGGCGGCTGGCGCTGGAGCCGTGGGACATCACCCGCACCGACGAGGCGGTGGCCAAGCAGCTGGGTATGAAGGACCGTCAGGCCTGGCCCCGGGACGCGGAGTCGCGCGGCAGGTGGATCGCCGCCCTGGCGGAGCACCCGGTGCTGATCCAGCGTCCGATCATCACCGCCGACGACGGCACCACGGTCGTCGGCCGCACCGAGGAGGCCCTGGCCAAGGTCGTGCCGGGGAAGTAAGTCGTGCCGGGGAGTAATCCGTGCCGGGGAAGTAATCCGTGGCGTCCGCCGCAGGCGCAGGGCATCATCGCCAGATGACCGCCTTCTTGCCCTCGGATAGCGTGCCCTCGGACAGCTTCCTGGCCCCGGACGGAACCCGCCTCGTCTTTCATCGGGAGGGCAGCGGCGAACCGCTGGTCTGCCTCCCGGGCGGCCCGATGACCGCCTCCGGCTACCTCGGCGATCTCGGTGGCCTCGCCGCCCACCGCACGCTGGTGCGGCTGGACCTGCGCGGGACGGGCGCCTCCGCGAAGCCCGCCGACAAGGCGAGCTACCGCGTCGACCGGCAGGTCGCCGACATCGAGGCGTTGCGCGAGCGGCTGGCCGAGGAGCGCGTCGACCTGCTCGCCCACTCGGCCGCGGGCGACCTCGCGCTCCACTACGCCGCCCGCCACCCGCAGCGGGTGCGGTCGCTGGTGCTGGTGACCGCCCGGGCACGGGCGGCGGGGATCGACTTCCCGGTCGAACAGCGCCGCGAGGCACTGCCGCTGCGCAGCGGCGAGCCCTGGTACCCCGAGGTGCTCGCCGCCTTCGAGCGGGCCATGACCGGCGCGGCGTCCGACGCCGACTGGTCGCTGCTCGACCGTCTCGTCTACGGCCGTTGGGACGCCGCCGCCCAGGCCCACGCCGCCCTGGTGGCGGAGCTGTTCGAGGAAGAGGCGGCCGACGGCTACCTCAGCCCCGGCGCCTTCGACGACGCCGAGGCCGTCCGCGCGACGCTGTCCCGGCTGGACATGCCCGTCTTGGTGCTGGCGGGCGAACTCGACCCCTCCCCGCGCCCGTCGGCCGCGGCGCGGGTCGCCCAGATCTTCCCGCGTGGCGAGCTGGTGGTGCAGCCGGGCTCCGGCCACAACCCGTGGATCGATGGCCCGGAGGAGTTCGTCAAGGCCGTCGAGGGGTTCCTCGCGCGGCGGTGAATCTGCCGCTGTGCGCCTTGCTCAGTCCGCCGTGGCGATCAGCGTCTCCAGCTTCACGTCCGGGTTGCCCCGGACGAAGCTGTTGAGCTGCCACTTGTCGCCGAAGAGCGCCAGCATCGCGTTGTCGCTGCGGCGGGTCAGCGGCTCGCCGGTGACCAGACGGGAGCGGTCCAGCACCGCCGCGCCCTCGGCGTCGGTGACGCGGGCGACGGAGTAGGGCAACCGGTCCAGCGAGATCGGCGACGAGAACTCGTGCTCCATCCGGTGCACGACGACGTCGAACTGCATCGGACCGACGGCGGCCAGGACGGGTGCCTGGTCGCCGCGTCGGTCCGAGACCAGCACCTGGACCACGCCCTCCTCGTCCAGCTGCGAGATGCCCTTGCGGAACTGCTTGGACCGGCTGATGTCCTTCGGCCGCGCCACCGCGAAGTGCTCCGGCGCGAACGCGGGCAGCGGCGGGAACTCGGCCTTCTTGCCGACGAAGAGGGTGTCGCCGACGCGCAGCGCGGTCGCGTTGATCAGGCCGACCACGTCGCCCGGGTAGCAGGTGTCGGCGACGGTGCGCTCCGCGCCGAAGACGGTGTGCGCGTACTTGGTGGCCAGCGAACGGCCGCTGGCGGCGCGGGTGACGTTCATGCCGCGCTCGAAGACACCGGAGCAGACGCGCACGAAGGCGATCCGGTCGCGGTGCGCCGGGTCCATGTTGGCTTGGATCTTGAAGACCACGCCGGAGAACGCGTCCTCGACCGCGCGGTGGTCGCCGTTGGCCATCTCCCGCGCGTCGGGGGAGGGGGCCAGGTCCACGACGGCGTCGAGCAGCAGCCGGACACCGATGTTGGTGAGCGCGGAGCCGAAGAAGACCGGGGTGATCTTGCCCTCGCGGAAGGCCTGCGGGTCCCAGCCCGGGCCGGAGTCGAGCGCGAGCTCCAGCTCCTCCAGCGCGGTCGGCCACAGGTCGCCCTCGACGGCCTCGGCCGCGGCGGCGTCCATCCGCTCCTCCGCGGCCTCGTGGGTGCCGCCGGGGACGCGGGTGTACTTCAGGAACTGCTCGGTGTCGCCCGCCTCGACCAGGCCGCGGAAGTTGCCCGCGTTGCCCACCGGCCAGACCTGCGGGACGGGGGTGATCTCCAGGATGTTCTGGATGTCGTCCAGCAGCTCCAGCGCCTCGCGACCGCGGCGGTCCCACTTGTTGATGAAGGTGATCACCGGGACGCCGCGGTGGCGGCAGACGGAGAAGAGCTTGCGCGTCTGCTCCTCCAGACCCTTGGCCGCGTCGACCAGCATGATCGCGCAGTCGACGGCCGAGAGGACGCGGTAGGTGTCCTCGGAGAAGTCGGCGTGACCGGGGGTGTCGACCAGGTTCATCACGTGGTCGCGGTGGCCGAACTGCAGGGCGGCGGAGGTGACCGAGATGCCGCGGTCGCGCTCCAGCTCCATCCAGTCGGAGGTGACGCCGCGTCGCCCGCCCTTGCCGTGCACCGCGCCGGCCGAGGTGATCGCCTGCGCGTGCAGCGCGAGCGCCTCGGTCAGCGTGGACTTACCGGCGTCAGGGTGCGAGATCACCGCGAAGGTGCGGCGACGCGAGGCCTCCGTGAGGACGTGGGCAGCGGTGGCGGGGGAGTCGGTGCTCACGTCGTTCCTCAGGTCCATCGGCGGTCAGGCAACCGCACCACTCTACCGGGCCGAGCGGCCCGACCGAGAAGATGATCAACGTCCGGGCCCCGCGCTCAGAACACGACCAGGGACCGTCCGCCCTTGCCCTCGCGCATCCGGTCGAAGGCGGCCGGGATCTCGTCCAGCGTGATCCGGTCGGTGATCAGCGCCTCCAGGTCCAGCCGGCCGGCGCGGACGTGCTCGGCGAGCACCGGCACGTCGCGCTCGGGCACGCCGTTGCCGTAGACGCAGGCGGTCAGCGTCCGGGCGAAGTGGAAGACCTCCAGCGCCGAGAAGGAGACCTGGTCGTCCTTGCCGCCGATGCCCACCACCGTCGTCCGCCCGCCCCGACGCGTCGAGTTCCAGGCCGTGCGGATCGTCGCTCCGCGCCCGACGCACTCGAAGGCGTGGTCCGCTCCGTGCCCGCCGGTGAGCTTGCGGACCGCCTTGGCGGTCTGCTCGTCGGCGAGCAGGAACTCGGTCGCGCCGTGACGGCGCGCCAGCTCCTCCTTCTCCGGCGTCACGTCCACGGCCACGATCGGTCCGGCCCCCGCGATCCGCAGCGCCTGCAGTACGGCCAGGCCGACGCCGCCGAGCCCGAACACCACCGCGGACTCGCCCTGCCGCACCCGCGCGGCGTTGTGGACCGCGCCGTACCCGGTCAGCACCGCGCAGCCCAGCAGCGCGGCCGAGGTCAGCGGCACGCCCTCCGGCAGCGGGATGATCGCGTTCTCACCGACCAGCGTCTCCTCGGCGAAGGCGGCGACGCCGAGCCCCGGGAAGACGCCGGTGCCGTCCTTCAGGGCGGCGTAGGTCTCCACCGAGGCGGCGTACGAGTTCTCGCAGAGCCACGGCTCGCCGATCTCGCACAGGTGGCAGTGTCCGCATGCCGGGGCCCAGTTGAGCACCACGGAGTCGCCGGCGCGGGCCTTGGTCACGCCCTCGCCGACGGCGACGACCGTCCCCGCGCCCTCGTGCCCGAGCACGACCGGCGTCGCCGCGCGCAGCGTCCCGTTGGAGAGGGACAGGTCGGAGTGGCACACGCCCGCCGCCGCGAGGCGGACCCGGACCTGGCCCGGACCGGGCTCGGGCAGCTCGATCTCGGTCAGCTCCAGCGGGGCGCCCACGGCGGGGAGCAGGGCGGCGCGGACGGTCGTCGTCACGGGAACAGCCTCTCGTGTGTAAGGGGTGGGCCTGGGAGTGCGGTGGCTCAGAACTGCAGGGACGCTCAGAACTGCAGGGACGCTCAGAACTGCAGGGACGCTCAGAACTGCAGGGACTTGGTCTGCAGGAACTCCGTCAGACCGTGCCTGCCGAGCTCGCGGCCGACGCCGGAGCCCTTGTAACCACCGAAGGGGGCAAGCGGGTTGAACCGGCCCCCGTTGATGTCGATCTGCCCGGTGTCCATCCGGCGGGCGAAGGCGACCGCCGTCTCCTCGTCGGCCGCCCAGACGCCGCCGGCCAGGCCGTACTGGGTGCCGTTGGCCAGCTCCAGCGCGTGCTCCTCGTCGCGGTAGGGGAGGATGCACAGCACCGGGCCGAAGATCTCCTCCTGAGCCACCGTCATCTCCGGGGTGACGTCCGCGAGTACGGTCGGCCGCACGTAGAAGCCGCGGTCGCAGACCTCCGGCGCGTCGGTGCCGCCCGCGACCAGCCGCGCACCGGCGTCCAGGCCGGCCTGGATGTAGCCGCGCACCCGCTCGCGCTGCTTGGCGTTGACGACCGGCCCGAGCCGGGTCGCCTCGTCGGTCGGGTCGCCCGGCACGTACTTGGCGGCGGCCTTGGCGGCGACGGCCACGGCCTCCTCGTACTGGTCCTGGTGGACCAGCAGCCGGGTCCACGCGCTGCACGTCTGGCCGGAGTTGGCGAAGACGTTGCCGACGTTGACGTTGACTGCGCGGACCAGGTCCGCGCCCGGCAGCACGACGTTGGCGGACTTGCCGCCGAGCTCCAGCGCGACGCGCTTGATGCCGCGCCCGGCCTGCTCGGCGATGGACCGCCCGACGGCGGTCGACCCGGTGAAGGAGACCAGGTCCACGTCCGGGTGCGCGGCGAGCGCGGCGCCCGCGACGGTGCCGACGCCGGTCACCAGGTTGAAGACCCCGGCGGGCAGCCCGGCCTCGTGCACGATCTGCGCGAAGAGCCGTGCCACGAGCGGGGTGTCCTCGGCGGGCTTGAGCACCACGGTGCAGCCGGCGGCGAGCGCGGGGACGACCTTGGCGACGATCTGGTGCAGCGGGTAGTTCCACGGCGTGATCGCCGCGACGACGCCCGCGGGCTCGGCGTAGACGGTGGAGTTGCCGACGCGCTCGCTGAACTCGAAGTCGGCGAGGGTCGACAGGTAGCTGCCGGCGACGCCGAGCGGCAGCCCGGCCTGCACGGCGGTCGCGAACCCGATGGGTGAGCCGAGCTCGGCGGTCACGGTCGCGGCGATCTCGCCCTGACGGGCGGCGAGCCCGTCCCTGATCGCGGTCAGGTGGCCGAGCCGGGTCTCCTTGTCCGTCGCCCCCCACGTCCGCGCAGCCGCTCGTGCGGCGGCGACGGCCGCGTCCACGTCCTCGGCGGTCCCCGCGGGGACGGTGGCCAGCGGCTCCTCGGTGGCGGGGTTCAGCACGGTGATCGCGCCCCCGCCGCGGGAGGGGGTCCAGCCGCCGTTGATGTACTGGTCGCTGTAGGTCTCCACCGCGAGTCCCTCCGGGCCGGGTCGTGAAGTTAATTAGCGATGCTAGTTAAATCTCTCGTGGGCCGGGATGCAAGGTCCCACGTGGGTGCAGCGGGTCACGTTGCAACTTCCGCGCATGCGGTTGCGTACCCGGCTTTGGCCAAGAGTTCCCAGGCTGACCCCATAGACTCGCAGAATGCGATCGGATGCCCGGGAAGGGGCCCCTGTGAAGGCCAAGCGCGTACCGCGGGCCCAGCGCGAGCAGCAGATGCTCGACGCGGCCGTGCGGATCTTCTCGCGCTCCGGGTACCACGCGGCGTCGATGGACGAGATCGCGGAGGCCTGTGACGTCTCCAAGCCGATGCTCTACCTCTACTTGGGGTCCAAGGAGGAGCTCTTCGCCGCCTGCATCCGGCGCGAGGCGGACCGGATCATCAGCGCCTTCGCCAGCGCCGCCGACCCGTCGCTGGATCCGGGGGAGCAGCTGTTCCGCGGGCTCACCGCGTTCTTCGGCTTCGTGGCCGAGCACCGGGAGAGCTGGATCGTCCTCTACCAGCAGGCCCGCGCCCAGGGCGAGCCGGTCGTCGAGGACGTCACGGCCGCGCGCCGCGAGGTCGCCTCCGCCGTCACCGCCCTGCTGCGCCGCGCGGTCCGGGAGGCGGCGGGCGAGCACACCCACCGCACCGACGGTGAGGACGTCGGCCCGGACCGGGGCGAGGCGGCGGCGATAGCGCAGGTGATCGTCGGCGCTGCGGACGCGCTGGCGGGCTGGGTCCTGGACACCGGCCCCGAGCCGCCCGAGGAGACGGCCCGGCGCTTGATGTCGGTCATCTGGATCGGCCTCGAACCCCGCCTCCGCGGCGCCCGCTACGAGGGCTGAGCCCAGGCCCTGGGGTCGGTCACCCGCGGATCACCTGCGGATCACCCGCGGATCACCGTCCCAGCACCGCCATGGCCGCGTTGTGGCCGGGGATGCCGCTGACGCCGCCGCCGCGCGGGGCGCCCGCGCCGCAGAGGAGCAGGTTGGCGGCGTACGGGGTGCCGACGCCCCAGCGGCCGGCCCTCGGTGACGCCGCCTCGGCGGCCTCGGCGAAGGGCAGGACGAGGGGGCGGTGGAAGATGTTGCCGCCCGGGAGGCCCAGGTCGGCGTCGAGGTCGAGCGGGGTGCGGGCCTCGACGCAGGGGCGGCCGTCGGCGTCGACGGCCAGGCAGTCGGCGATCGGCTCGTCCAGCACCGCGTCCAGCGGGGCCAGCACCGCCCGCAGGGCGGCCTCCCGCAGTGCTGACTCGTGCTGGGCGTCGCGGGTCGACTCGGCGAAGAGGCGCGCGGGCTGGTGCAGCGCGAAGAGGGTGAGCGTCTGGTAGCCGCGGGAGCGGAGCTCGGGGCCGAGGATGCTCGGGTCGGTCAGCGAGTGGCAGTAGACCTCCGACGGCGCCGGGCTCGGCAGCGAGCCGTCGGCCGCCTGCCGGTAGGCGGTCTCCAACTGCCGGTAGGACTCCGCGATGTGGAAGGTTCCCGCGAAGGCCGCGTGCGGGTCGACGGACCTGTCGCGGAGCCGGGGCAGTCGGGTCAGCAGCATGTTGACCTTGAGCTGCGCGCCCTCGACCGACTCCTGCGGCGCGGTGTCGCCGACCAGTCGGGCCAGTTCGCGCGGAGCGGCGTTGCACAGCACGTGGTCCGCGCCGACGGTCCGCTCCGCCCCGCGCGCGTCGACGAAGCGCACTTCGGCGCTGTGGCCGTCGGCCTGGACGGAGGTCACCTCACAGTCCGTCAGCAGCTCGGCTCCGGCGGCTCGCGCGGTGGCGGTGAGCGCGCCGGTGACCGAGCCCATCCCGCCGACCGGGACGTCCCAGTCGCCGGTGCCGTTGCCGATCACGTGGTAGAGGAAGCAGGCGTTCTGACGCAGCGACGCGTCGTGTGCGGAGGCGAAGGTGCCGATCAGCGCGTCCGTCAGGACGATGCCGCGGACGACGTCGTCGGTGAAGACGGCCTCGACGGCCTCGCCGATCGGCCGCTCGAAGAGGGCCTGCCAGGTCTCCTCGCCGGCGGCGTCGGCGACCAGCTTGTGCAGCTGGTCGCGGTCGGGCAGCGGCTCGGTGAGCGTCGGGAAGACGGCGTCGGCGACCTTGCGGGTGCGGCCGTAGAACTCCTGCCAGGCGGCGAACTCCCGGTCCCCGCCGGTCAGCGAGCGGAAGCCGGCCGCCGTGGCCGCGTCGTCGCCGTTGTCGACCAGCAGGCCGTCGCCCGCGCCGTAGGGGGTGTAGGAGGAGTAGCGGCGGCGCTTGAGGTCCAGTCGCAGGCCGAGGTCGCTGACGATCTTCCGAGGCAGCAGGCTGACCAGGTACGAGTAGCGCGACAGCCGGGCGTCGACGCCCGCGAAGACCTGGGCGGAGACGGCCGCGCCACCCGCGTGGTCCTGGCGCTCCAGGACGGCGACCCGTCGCCCGGCACGGGCGAGGTAGGCGGCGGCGACGAGACCGTTGTGGCCTCCGCCGATCACGACGACGTCGTAGCGGGAACTCGCGAGGGAACGGGCGGGCGCGGATGCGGCGTTCGGGTTCATGGGGACGGTCCTACCAGTGCTTTCCGGCGTGCCACCAGGTTCGTGCCGGTCATCAATGCCGGCTGGATCAGCCGGATTTCGCCTGGACGTCGGCGGCTCCCGGTCGGCCCGGCCGACGGGACCTACCGCGGCATCCGCAGCTGGAGCCAGCAGGAGAGCCGGTCGTCGGGGTGGTCCAGGTCGATGTCGAAGAGCTCGCCCGCGCGCCGCAGCCGGTACTTGAGCGTGTTCGGATGGATGGTCAGTTTGGCCGCCGCCTCGCCGATGTTGCCGACCGCGTCGAGCCAGGCGGTGACCGAGGCGGCGAAGGACGTGCCCTTGGCCCGGTCGTGCTCCAGCATCGCGTCGATGCCGGGGTGGCGCAGCCGGGGACGGCGGGCCAGCTCGTCGGCGACGTGCGCGAGCAGCACCCGCGCGTGGGTGTCCTGCAGTGTGGCGAAGCCGGGCGCCTTCGGGTCGGCGGTGGTGACCCGGAGCACGTCGTCGACCTCGGCCCGCAGGTCGGGCAGCTCCTCGGGCCCGTAGGCGATCCGGGAGGCGGCGGCGCGCAGCGGTGTCTCCATGCTGAGGTCCAGCACGGCGGCGGCCTGCTCGCCCAGGCGGCGCGCGGTGGCGAACGCGGAGACCGCGTCGTCGAGCGGCAGCAGCACGTAGACGGTGCGGCCGACGGTGGCCACCGAGGCCTCCGCGTGGACGGCCGGCCAGTGCCGGGTGGACGACGCGGCGAGCCGGACCAGCAGGTCGTCCCCGGCCGCGTCGCCCGCGTCGAGCACCGGCGCGAAGCCGAGCAGCGCGAGCGGGCGCTGGCCGGGCAGTCCCAGCTCGAAGCGGACCTCGCGCGCGGTGCGCCTGCCCCGGAGCGCGGCGCGCAGTGCGTCCTCGCGCGCCTGGACGTCGAGCTCCGCGGCGCTGCGGCGGCGCAGCATGTGCAGCGCGGCCAGCCGGGCGCCGTCGACCATGGCGCGCTCGCCGTCGGCGTCGATCGGGTTCTCGCCCTCGATGGCCCAGATGGTGCCGAGCGGCCGGTGCCCGGCGCGGATCGCGACGGCGGCGCGCGGCAGCTCCGTCTCGGCCAGGACCGGCAGCCGGACCACGCCCGGCGCGGCCATGACCGCGCGGTACTGGGACAGCTGCTCGGGCTGGTGGTTCGGGACCCGGCGCTCCAGGATGCCCCGGCGGCGGTGCTCGTCGATCCGCTGGTCGGGCAGGGTCGAGTAGGCGAGGATCCGGTGGTCCAGGTCCTCGATGGCCACGGCCCCGCCGGTGACCGCCCCGATGGCGTCGGCCAGGGCGTACAACTCCTCGCTTGTCCCACTATGGGTCGGCAGATTCGCCATCTTCATGCAGCGATCTTAGGCGAAATCGCCAATGACTGGACATGACGTGGGCCTGAACATAAGGCGAGCACTTTTCGGGGGAGTGACAACAGAAGCCAAAAATGCGGAAGAACCCGCATGACACGGGACAGACGCGAGGAGATGCCCATGGCGGCGCAGCGGGATCCAGCGGCTGATCTGGTGGGCCTCTTTCCGCCCGGCACGACTCTCGACGGATCGGGTGCCCTGGTCCTCGGCGGCGTCCCGGCCTCGGAGCTCGCCGCGACCTACGGCACCCCCGCGCTGGTCGTCGACGAGGCCGCGATCCGCGCCCGTGCCCGCCGCTATGCCGACGGTCTGGCCGCGCGCTGGCCGAACTCCCGCGCGACCTTCGCGTCCAAGGCCTTCCCCTGCACCGCCGTCTACCGGCTGCTGGCCGAGGAGGGCCTGGGCATCGACGTCGCGGGCGGCGGCGAGCTGACGCTCGCCGTCGCCGCCGGGGCGGACCCGGCGGGACTGGTCGTCCACGGCAACGCCAAGACCGAGGAGGAGCTGCGCCTCGCCGTCGAGGCGGGCGCGGGCACGATCGTCGTCGACAACTTCGACGACATCGACAAGCTGGAGTCGATCCTCCGCGACACCCCGAACGCCACCACCGGCGGCGAGCAGGGCGTGCTGGTCCGGGTGACCCCGGACATCCGCCCCGACACCCACGAGGCGATCTCCACCGGCCAGAACGGCTCCAAGTTCGGCCTGCTGCTGCCCCAGGCCCGTGCGGCCATCGCCCGGCTGCGCGCCAGCGACCGGCTCCGGCTGGACGGCGTCCACGTCCACGTCGGCTCGCAGATCCTGGACACCGCGCCGTTCGCGCAGGCCGTCGAGGCCGTCGCCGAGCTGGGTGAGTTCGCCGTCTACGACCTGGGCGGCGGGCTCGGCTCCCGCTACACCTACGCGGACCGGCCGCCGACGGTGGAGGAGTACCTGGACGCGATGATCGACGTGGCCAAGCGGCTGCTGCCCGCCGACGCGCGGATCCTGATCGAGCCGGGCCGCTCGATGGTCGCCGAGGCCGGGGTCTCGCTCTACCGGGTCGTCTCGGTCAAGCGCGGCGGCGGCCACACCTTCGTCGCCGTCGACGGCGGCATGGGCGACAACCTGGAGGTCTCCCTCTACCAGGAGCGCTTCGAGGCCGCCGTCGCCGCCCGTCCGACTGGCGAGGGCGAGCAGTGCCGCCTGGTCGGCCGCCACTGCGAGTCCGGCGACACCCTCAGCGCCGGCGTTCCGCTCCAGGACCCGCAGGTCGGCGACCTGATCGCGGTCCCGGTCACCGGCGCGTACACGTACGCGCTCAGCAACAACTACAACGGCGCCCGCAGGCCCCCGGTGGTCTTCGTCAAGGACGGGGCGCACCGCGCCGTCGTCCGTCGCGAGACCTACGCCGACCTGATGCGCCGCGACCTGCCGTAACCCCCACCCGAGCTGAGGGCTCACCCCCACGCACTTCCCCGTCCCGTACCTCACGTCCGGGAACGGCGAACCACCCGCCCTGCCCAGTGAAAGGCCATGTGCCAATGCCCCCGAACGATGTGAGGCTCCGCCAGCAGATGCTGCGGCGCAAGCCGGTAGCGGCCTTCCTGGCCGACTCCGAGGCGGCGGAAAGCCAGCAGGGCGGCGGGCTGCGCCGGACCGTGGGCACCTTCCAGCTCACGATGATCGGCGTCGGGGCGACCATCGGTACGGGCATCTTCTTCACCCTGAGCACGGCCGTTCCCGAGGCGGGCCCGGCCGTCATCCTCTCCTTCGTGATCGGTGCGATCACGGCCGCGCTGACCGCCCTCTGCTACGCGGAGCTCACCTCGGCGGTGCCGGTCTCCGGCTCGTCCTACTCCTACGCCTACGCCACCCTCGGCGAGTTGGCGGCCTGGGTGGTCGGCTCCTGTCTGCTGCTGGAGTACGCCGTCTCCGGCTCGGCGATCGCGGTGAGTTGGGGCCAGTACCTCAACGACCTGACCAACCGGCTCTTCGGCGTCACCATGCCCGCGGCGATCTCCGCGCCGCCCGGCGACGGCGGTTACGTCAACCTGCCCGGCGTGGTCCTGGTGGTGCTCTGCTGCCTGCTGCTGATGCGCGGCTCCAAGGAGTCGACGCTGATCAACACGATCATGGTGCTGATCAAGCTCGCCGTGCTGGTCCTGTTCGTGATCATCGGCATCACCGGCTTCCACTCGGCCAACCTGCACCCCTTCGCCCCGATGGGTTTCGCCGGCATCAGCGCCGCCGCCTCCTCGGTCTTCTTCTCCTTCATCGGACTGGACGCCGTCTCCACGGCCGGCGAAGAGGTCAAGAACCCGCAGAAGACCCTGCCGCGCGCGCTGATCGGCGCGCTGGTCGTGGTCACCGCCTTCTACTGCGTGGTCGCCCTGGTCGGCGTCGGCGCGCAGAAGTGGACCTTGTTCAACGGCCAGGACGCGGGCCTCTCCGCGATCCTGCAGCGGGTCACCGGCCAGAACTGGCCCGGCGCGCTCCTCTCCGCCGGTGCGGTCATCTCCATCGTCTCGGTCACCCTGGTCGTCATCTACGGCCAGACCCGCATCCTCTACTCGATGGGCCGCGACGGCATGCTGCCGCCGGTCTTCCGCAAGGTGAACCCGCGCACCGGCACCCCCGTCGGCAACACCCTGATCGTCGGCGCGTTCATCGCCGTGCTGGCCGCCTTCGTGCCGCTGGACTGGCTGGCCAACCTGACCAGCATGGGCACCCTGGTGGCCTTCGCCGTGGTCTCCGTCGGCGTGATCGTGCTGCGGGTGCGCGAGCCCCTGCTCAAGCGCGGCTTCAAGGTCCCCGGCTACCCGGTGGTCCCGGCGCTGTCCGTGGTCTTCTGCCTCTACCTGATCTGGAACCTGCCCGCCAACACCTTCCTGCTCTTCGCGGGCTGGCTGGTGCTGGCCCTGGTCGTCTACTTCGGTTACAGCCGCAAGCACTCGCGGCTCGGCCGCGAGAAGGACGACGAGCAGGCGCTCGCCACCGGGCCGGTCATGGCCGACTGATTTCCGCAGCACCGCGCTGACCTGCCCTTTCGAGAGTCACGACGTGCAGTCACCCGTCCCGGGTTCGTGGTAGCCCCACCTCCCGGAACGGGTGGCTGCGCCCTCGTCCGGCCCTGCCCGTGCTCGGCAGGGTGGAGGCATGACCTCCTCCCGATCCACCCGGTCCGCCCCACCCGCCGTCGAGGCGCGCAACCTGACCCGTCGTTACGGCGGCCGGGCCGTCGTCGACTCCCTCACCTTCCAGGTCCGACCGGGCCAGGTCACCGGCTTCCTCGGCCCCAACGGCGCGGGCAAGTCCACCACCATGCGGCTGCTGCTCGGGCTCGAACGCCCGGACGCGGGCCAGGCGTTGATCAACGGCCGCCGCTACGCGGAGCTGTCCCGCCCGCTCACCGAGGTCGGCGCGATGCTGGAGGCCAAGGCCTTCCACAAGGGCCGCACCGCCCGCAAGCACCTGCTCTGCCTGACTCAGTCCCAGGGCCTGCCGGCCGACCGCGTCGACGAGGTGCTGGCCCTGGTCGGCCTGGCCGAGGCCGCCGACCGGCGGGCGGGCGGCTTCTCGCTCGGCATGGCCCAGCGCCTCGGCATCGCCGCCGCGCTGCTCGGCGACCCGCGCATCGTGATCCTCGACGAGCCCGTCAACGGCCTCGACCCCGAGGGCATCCTCTGGATCCGCACCCTGATCAAGCGCCTCGCCGCCGAGGGCCGCACCGTGCTGGTCTCCTCGCACCTGATGAACGAGATGGCCGTCACCGCCGACCACCTGCTCGTCATCGGCCGCGGCCGACTCCTGGCCGACTGCAGCACCGCCGAGTTCATCGAGCGCCACACCGACCCGGACGTCTACGCCGCGACGCCGGAAGTCGCCCGCCCGGCACTGCTGGAGGAGGCGTTCATGCGCCTGACCGCCGACAGCGTCCAGTACGCCGCCGCCTGACCCGGCCTGAGCCAGAGAGGATCCGTCGACATGACCACCGTTGCTGCCGTTCCGACCGGACCGGCCACCACTCGGCACACACCGGACTTCCGCGACCTGCTGCGCAGCGAGCGGACCAAGTTCACCAGCCTGCGCTCCACCTGGTGGTGCCTGGGCGTGCTGACCGTGCTGGGCATCGGCTTCAACATCCTGGTGCCCGCGCTGATCACGAGCAGTTGGAACACGATGGGCCCCGGCACCCGGCAGGACTTCGTCCGCGACACCCTCGGGCTGGTGCTCCAACCCGGCGCGCAGTGGGCGCAGATCGCCGCCTGCGTGCTCGGCGTGCTCTTCGTCGCCTCGGAGTTCTCCACCGGGATGATCCGCTCCACCATGCTGGCCACGCCGCGCCGGACGCCCGTGCTCGCCGCCAAGGCCGCCGTCTTCGCGGCCGTGCTCTTCGTGCTCGGCGTGCTGATCGCACTGCCGTCGCTGCTGATCGGCTCCTCGATCACCGCCGCCCACGCCTCGCTCCCGCTGGCGGACCCGACCACCGTGCGCGGTGTGCTCGGCTTCGGCGTGTACCTGGCGCTGACCGGGGTGCTGGCGCTGAGCATCGGCGCGCTGATCCGGCACACCGCCGGAGCGGTGACGACCGTCCTGGCGCTGCAGTTCGTCCTCCCGGCCGCGTTCCAGGCTGTGCCCGGGAACGTCGGCGCCCACATCGCGCAGGCGCTGCCGGCCGCGGCCAACGTGATGCTCGGCAGCGGGCACAACGCCTCGGACGTCTACTCGCCGTGGCAGGGCGCGCTGATCCTGCTCGGCTGGACGGCCGTCCTCTACGCCGCCGCGCATCTGACGCTCCGTCGACGCAACGTCTGAACGCTGCAGAGCCGTCGTCGCACAGCTCGTGCGATCAAGGAATGAGCGAGACTGTGCCCATGTCCGCGCAGCCGTCCGAGTCCGTGAACGCCGGGAGCGTCACCCTCCGGGCGCTGCGGGAACCCTTCTCCGCGCGCACCTGGCGGGAGCTGCTCTACTCGCTGCTGAGCGCGCCCTTCGCCCTGGTCGGCCTGGCCGCCGTGCTGGTGACCTGCGTGCTGGGGCTGCTCTCGGCCGGGGTGCTGCTGCTGCCGCTGCTCCCGCTCTTCCTGGCGCTGGACCGGTCCTTGGCCGGTGCGTACCGGGGGACGGCGCGGGTGCTGCTGGGTATCGAGATCCC
Source organism: Streptacidiphilus sp. BW17 (assembly GCF_041262485.1). Taxonomy (NCBI): domain Bacteria; kingdom Bacillati; phylum Actinomycetota; class Actinomycetes; order Kitasatosporales; family Streptomycetaceae; genus Streptacidiphilus; species Streptacidiphilus sp. BW17. The sequence continues at coordinate 75,832 of NZ_JBGCCR010000024.1, forward strand.
GGCGCCGCCGAGGCCGCCGAGCGGCCACGGATTTCCCGGCTATCTGGTCCGCAACCTGGCCGATGTGGCGTCCTGGCGGGCCGTCGGCTATCTGGCGATCCGCTTCCCGCTCGGGCTGGTCCAGTTCGTGCTGGGCTTCGTCTGGTGGGTCTACGGCACGGTCTTCCTGCTCTACCCGCTGATCTGGCAGCTCCAGGCGCAGACGGCCGCCCACCCGGGCGACGCGGGCCTGGCGATCGCCGGCTTCGCCTTCGACACCTGGCCGCGCGCGCTGTTGGTGGTCCTCTTCGGCGCCCTGGTGCTGCTGGCCTGGCCGTGGGTGGCGCGGGCGCCACTGGCGCTGGACAAGGCGCTGATGCTCCGGCTGCTCGGCCCCTCCCGGGCGCAGCAGCGGGTCGCCCAGCTGGAGGAGACCAGGGAACTGGTCATCCACGAGGCCGCCGCGACGCTGCGCCGGATCGAGCGCGACCTCCACGACGGCGCGCAGGCCCGCATCGTCGCGCTGGGCATGCGGTTGGGCCGGGCCGAGTCCCGGCTGACCAGGGGCGAGCCGGAACGGGCCGCCGAACTGATCGCCGAGGCCCGCGCCGAGACCCGGGAGATCGTCCAGGAGCTGCGCGAACTCGTCCGTGGCATCCACCCGCCGGCGCTCGACTCCGGTCTTGAGGCCGCGCTCACCACGCTCGCCGCACGCGCGCCGCTGCCCACCACGGTGCGGGTCGCGGTCGCCGGGCGACCGCAGGCGGCGGTCGAGACGATGCTCTACTTCGCCGCCGCCGAGCTGCTCGCCAACGCGGCCAAGCACGGTGCGGCGCGCTCGGCGTCGATCGCGGTGCTGGAGGGCGACGGACGGCTCCGGCTGCTGGTGACCGACGACGGCCAAGGCGGCGCGACGCTCGCGGGCGCGGGCTCCGGCCTGCGCGGCCTGGCGGAGCGGGTCCGGGTCGCCGACGGCTCCCTCGTCGTCGACAGCCCGCCGGGCGGCCCGACCACGGTCACGGTCGAGCTCGACGGGTGCTGACGGGTCGCCGACGAGCTGCTGACGAGCATGGATGACAGATGACAGAGGAGAGGGACCGGATGCGCATCGTCGTCGCCGAGGACACCGCGATCCTGCGGGTGGGCCTGGTGCAGCTGCTGGAGGACGAGGGCCACGAGGTGGTCGCCGCCGTGCCCGACGCGTCCGGGCTCCTCGCGGCCGCTGCCGAGCACGCGCCCGACGCCGTCATCAGCGACGTCCGGATGCCGCCCACCCACACCGACGAGGGCCTGCGCGCCGCGATCGAGCTGCGGCGGCAGCGTCCTGGCCTGCCGGTGCTGATCTTCTCCCAGTACGTGGAGACGCAGTACGCCGCGCGGCTGCTGGCCAGTGGCTCGGCGGGCGTCGGCTATCTGCTGAAGGAGCGGGTGCTGGACACCGCCGACTTCGTCGACGCGTTGGAGCGCGTCGCCACGGGCGGCACCGCACTGGACCCGGAGGTGGTCACCCAGCTGGTCGGCGCCAGCCCGGCCCGGGGTTCGCTGGACCGGCTCAGCCCGCGCGAGCAGGAGGTGCTGGGGCTGATGGCCGAGGGACGCTCCAACGCGGCGATCGCCGCGCAGCTGGTGGTGACCGAGCGCGCGGTGGAGAAGCACGTCGCCAACATCTTCCTCAAGCTGGACCTGCCGGTGTCGGGGGCGGACCACCGGCGGGTGCTGGCCGTACTGCGCTATTTGGGGGCGTGAGTGCGAGGCTGCGGGGCGCGCAAGCGCAGCTCGCGTCGGGATCACTCGTTCGGGCGACAGTAGCGCGCCGGAGCGCCGGGGACATGTGAGCGTTGCCCAAGACGTGCCCGAACCAACGGAGGCCTCACTGTGTCGCTGCAAACCGCTCGCGTCCGTACGTCCCTCGTCGCCCTGACCACGGCAGGCGCGCTGCTGGTGCTGCCCGCCTGCTCGTCCGGCAGCAAGTCGGCCAGTGGCAGCATCAACGCCGGTCAGGTCGCCGCGACCGCCTCGCCGACCAGCAGCGCGGACCGGGTCAAGCTGGCCAAGACCAAGTTCGTGCTGAACGCCTCGCTGGCGGCGGGTGCGGCCTACCAGTGGCTCTACAAGCCCTTCAAGGCGGGCACGTTCAAGAAGGGCGCCAAGGGCCGGACCCTCGCCCTGGTCAAGGGCGCGCTGGCCGGTGGTTTCACGTACAACCGGCTGAAGGCCGCGCTCAACGACGCCAAGGGCGACCCGACGCTCTCCAAGGCGACGGACGCGCTCTCGGGCGCGGTGGACAGCCTGAAGAACCTGCCGCAGAAGATCAAGGGCGGCAACGCCACCGACGCCGACTTCAACCAGGTCAACAACGTGGTCGACAGCGTGAAGAAGACCGGCGCGGCCAACGGTCTGAACGTGACCAACCAGGTCCCGGCCGCGAGCCAGCTGACCCAGATGGTCAACAGCTGAGCCGTCCGGCCCCGCAGTCGGGGTGTTCGTGCCCAACTCCAGGTGCCCGTGCGCGTGATGGGAACGGTGGGTGAGACCCATCTCTCGTCCCGGACGGGCACCGTTGGCACATGTCGGGTGCCGCGCAGCCGTATCCTGCTCTGTACGTGCCCCGGTGATCCCGGGCGCGGGCGCGAAAGGGGCTCGAGTGGATTCGGCGGGCAGGATCGGCGCCTTCTGGCGCAGGTGGGTCCGTCCGGGCGGTCGCCCGGCCGAGGCGGATGCCGCTGCGGAACGCGCCAGACGGCTGTGCGCGTTGCTCGACGCCGCACGGGCCGGTTTCCCGGTCGCCCCGGCCGCGCACGCGGTCGACTTCCGATGTTCCTGTGAGCGGGTCGGCTGTCCGGCTCCGGCCCAGCACCCGCTCTCCTTCGCCTGGAAGACCCAGGCCACCACCGACCCGGACCAGATCGCCCACTGGCTCAGCCGGGACCCCGACGCCAACGCGATCACCCCGACCGGCCGGGTCCACGATGTCCTGGACGTCCCCGCCGAGGCCGGCCGCCTCGCCCTCGACCGGCTCGCCGAGGCCGGTGTCGCCGCCGGACCGGTCGCCTCGGTCGGCCAGGACCGCTGGCTCTTCTTCACCACGACCCGTTCCCCGCTGGACGAGGACGAGTGGTGGACCTCCGAGCTCGACACCCTCCCCGAGGACGACCAGATCGACCACCCCGGACTGCGCTGGCACACCCGCGGCAGCTACGTGCTGCTGCCGCCGTCCCGCCTGGTCGACGGCACCGAGGCCGGGTGGATCCGCGGCCCCGAGGAGCCGCTGCCGGACCCGGTCCGCCTGCTCGACGTGCTCACCGACGCCTGCTCCGCGGTTGGCGCCCCGGCGCTCGGCGAGCAGTGGATGATCCGCTGAGCCCCGTCCGCCCAGCCGTTACGGCAGCGTCAGGATCTCCGAGCCGGTCTCGGTGACGACCAGCGTGTGCTCGAACTGGGCGGTGCGCTTGCGGTCCTTGGTGACCACGGTCCAGCCGTCGTCCCAGACGTCGTGGCGGTGGTCGCCCAGCGTCAGCATCGGCTCGATGGTGAACGTCATGCCCGGACGCATCACCGTGGTCGCGTAGGGGCTGTCGTAGTGCGGGATGATCAGCCCGGAGTGGAACGACGTGTTGATGCCGTGCCCGGTGAAGTCCCGGACCACGCCGTAGCCGAAGCGCTTGGCGTAGGACTCGATCACCCGGCCGATCACGTTGACCTGCCGTCCCGGCTTGACCGCGGCGATGCCGCGCCGCGTTGCCTCGCGGGTCCGTTCGACCAGTAGCTTGGACTCCTCGTCCACGTCGCCGACCAGGAAGGTGGCGTTGAGGTCGCCGTGGACGCCGTGGATGAACGCGGTCACGTCCAGGTTGACGATGTCGCCGTCCTGCAGCACGGTCGAGTCCGGGATGCCGTGGCAGATCACCTCGTTGACGGAGGTGCAGATCGACTTGGGGAAGCCCCGGTAGCCGAGGTCGGACGGGTAGGCGCCGTGGTCGCACATGTACGCGTGCGCGATCCGGTCCAGCTCGTCCGTGGTCACGCCCGGTGCGATCACGGCGGCTGCGGCGTCCATCGCCCGGGCGGCGATGCGCGAGGCGATCCGCATCTTCTCGACGGTCTCGGCGGTCTGCACCTCGGGACCGGTGTAGGGCGTGGGTGCCTTCTTGCCGACGTACTCGGGCCGCGGGATGTGGGCCGGGACGGTACGGGTGGGCGAAAGGGTTCCGGGGACGAGATGCGCCATGGTGGTCATCCTAGTCAGGCGGGAAGCATCACCCTGGACGACAGCGACAGCGACAGCGATACAGCACGAGCAGCAGGAGGACGCGATGGCGAAGCAGCCGACCGGCAAACCCGGCGAGTGGTTCTGGTGTCTCAAGCACGCCGCGGTCGAGGAGGGCCCGGAGTGCCCGGCGCGCAACCGGCTCGGCCCCTACCCGACGGCGGAGGCCGCCTCGCACGCGCTGGAGCGCGCTGCCGAGCGCAACGAGGAGTGGGACAACGACCCGCGCTGGAAGTAGCCCGCGCGAGCAGTGATCCGCCCGAGACGGGACGTATACGCCCCTTCCCGGGCGAATCCCTGATGCCCCCCTGACGGGGGTGGCGCAGCTGTGGCAGGGTGTCCCCACAACAGGGGCGAGCCGGGGGAACGTACGTGGCACAGCGCAGTCAGCAGCGGCGGAAGGGCGCGCGCCTGGGTGCGGTGTTGACGGCGGCGGTGGCGCTCGCCCTCGCCGCGCTCTCGCTCAACGCCGCGCAGGGCGCCTCGTCCTACGGCATGGGCCCGGTCAAGTCGGACTGGCCGCTGGCGATCCTGGCCGTGGTGGTGCTCGCCTTCGTGCTGGTGGGACGGTTCCGCGCCTGGCAGGACCGGGCGACGGAGGCCGGGCCGGTCCGCGACAGAATCGATTCCCTGGTCGTGCCCGGGGTGGTACTGGCCGCCGTGGTGACCACCGTCGGGCTCACGCTGCTCGGCACGCACACCCCGGGGGCCGACGAGTTCCCGGAGCAGCCCGGCGTGATGCCCAGCCTCACCCCGCACCCCGGGCCGTCACAGGCACAGGAGCCGGTGACCCAGCCGGGCCGGTCGGGCGGGGGAGCGCACCTGCCGTTCTCGCTCTCCACCCTGCTGCTCGTGGTGCTGGCCCTGGCCGGGATCGCGCTGGTGGTGGCGCTCGCCGTGATGCTGAGCCGGTGGGTCTCCGTCGGCTCCCGCACCGGGCAGGCGCTGGGCGCCGAGCCGGTCGTGGGGGAGCCCGAGGAGGCGCTGGCCGAGGCGGTGACGGCCGGTCAGCAGGCCCTCGCCGGATCGGATGCGCGCGCCGCGATCATCGCCTGCTACGCCGCCATGGAGGACTCGCTGGCCGAGGGCGGCCTCGGCCGCCGTACCGCAGACACCCCGGCTGAGCTGCTCGAACGGGTGGTGCTCTCCGGCGCGGTCGACGAGGTGTCGGTGCGGACGCTCACCGACCTGTTCCGCGAGGCCCGCTACTCCACCCACCCCATGGCCGAGCACCAGCGCGACCAGGCCGGCGCCGCGCTGGACGCCATCGCCGCCGCGCTGGCCCGGGCCGCCGCCGAGGGCGGGATCCGCGTGCCCGAGGAGGCCGAGCTCTGATGGCCGATCACCCGCCCGCCCGGGCAACCGCCGCTCCGGACGCGGACACGCACGCACAGACGCAGGCACACACGCAGGCACCTGCAGACGGGGACACGGACGGGGACTGGGGCCGGGACGCGTCCGCGCGCTCACGTCTGCTCGGCGCGGACGGGGTGCCGCTGCTGATCCTGCTGGGCTTCGGGGCCGTCTGCGTCGCCGCGCTCGGGCTGGTCGGCGGGGTCGCCGGCGCGTCGGTGGGCGGCGCGGTGCTGGTCGGCGCCCTGTTCTGGGGGACGCGCTGGGCGCTCGGCGCCTCCGGCATGGATAGCGGCTACCGCCGTCGTACCCGGCTGGCCGTCGGTCGCGAACCCACCCTGCGCTACTGGGGCCTGGCGCTCTCCGATGCGGCCAACACTCCCGAGGGCTACGGCCTGCACCTCTACCCGCTGCTGCTGCGCCTCTACGAGGTGCGGCTCGCCGAGCAGCACGGCATCTCACTGCGGGCGCAGCCGGAGCGCGCCGCCGCCGTGATCGGCCGCGAGCTGTGGCCGTGGCTCGACCCGCGCCTGCCCCGTACGCCCAGGGCGCTGCGCGTCGCCCGCGCCGCCGGGACGCAGGACCTGCCGATCTCCCGGCCGGTGCCACAGGCGGTGCTCGAAGCGCTGGTGGCCCGCCTGGAATCCCTCTGAACGACGCTTACCTGACCCGCCGAAGACCCGAACCGCGAAGACCTGATCCGCCGAAGATCCGAACCGCCGAAGACCTGATCCGCCGAAGAGGAGCACCGTGAGCGGCCCCGAGACCGACCAGCTGACCCCCAGGCAGGCGGGCGTCCGCGCCCACGCCGTCCTCGACGAGATCGAGCGCGCAGTCGTCGGCAAGCGCGCCGCGCTGGAGCTGGTGATGCTCGGCGTGCTGGCGGGCGGCCACGTGCTGATCGAGGACCTGCCGGGCCTCGGCAAGACGCTGCTGGCGCGCTCCTTCGCGACCGTGCTCGGCCTGGACTTCCGCCGTATCCAGTTCACCCCCGACCTGCTGCCGTCCGACGTGACCGGCGCGCCCTTCTACGACCAGCGCAGCGGTGAGATGGTCTTCCGCCCCGGCCCGGTCTTCACCCACCTGCTGCTGGCCGACGAGATCAACCGCACGCCGCCGAAGACCCAGGCCGCGCTGCTGGAGGCGATGGCCGAGGGTCAGGTCTCGGTCGACGGCACCACCCGTCGGCTGCCGGAGCCGTTCGTGGTCATCGCCACCGACAACCCGATCGAGTACGAGGGCACCTACACGCTGCCCGAGGCCCAGCTCGACCGGTTCCTGCTGCGGGCGCGGATGGGCTACCTGCCGGTGGCCGACGAGGCGGCCATGCTCCGCCGCCGCCTCGACCGCAGCACCCCCGAGGCGGTGCTGACGCCGCTCGGCACCCCGGCCGAACTGGTCGCCATGCGCGACGCGTTGGAGCGGGTCGAGGTCGATGCGGACCTGGTCGACTACGTGGTCGCGCTGATCGACGCGACCCGCAACAACCCGCAGATCCAGGTCGGCGCCTCCCCGCGTGGCGGGCTGGCGCTGGTCCAACTGGCCCGCGCCCGCGCGGTGATGGCCGGACGCGACTACGTCGTCCCGGAGGACGTCAAGGCCGTCGCCATTCCCGGGCTGGCCCACCGGGTCACCCTCAAGCCGGAGTTGTGGGTGCGCCGGATCACCGCCGACGACGTCGTCGCCGGGGTCGTGCAGCGCGTCCCCACCCCGCGGACGACTCCGCGGACGCCCGCGCAGGCGGCTTCCGGCGGCCCGGTGGCGGGCAAGCCGGCCGCCGGTGGGTCGGCCGCCGGTGAGTCGACCGCGGGTGGGACGACCGCTCTGCCGGCCGACGCGCCGGTCCGGGCATGATCCACCCGGTCGCCCGGGCCCTGGACGGCCAGCCGCAGGGCGTCGGGCACGAGGAGACCCCGGCGCGGACCGAGGAGGGCGTCCGGCCGGGCGAACGCGCGCTCCGGCTCGGGTCGGTGGCGGTCGCGGCGGTCGTGGCGGCGCTGCTGACCGGCCAGCCGTGGCTGCTGGCCCTGGCGGCGGCCCCGCTCTGCCTGCTGCTCTTCGCCGCGCTCGCCCCGCACCGGATCACCTCCCGGCCCACGCTGGCGGGCGATGGGGTGCGTCGCTCCAGCGACCGGGTCTTCGAGGGCGAGCCGATCACGGCGCGTTTCACCGTCGCCTTCGCCGGGTCCGCCGACTGGATCGACCCGGGCCTGGTCCCCGGCGCGGGCACGGAGCTGGTCTCCGTCGAGACCGACGGCGCAGAGCTGATCCTGGGTTTCCTCGCGCGCCGCTGGGGACGCTGGTCGCTGGGCACCGTCGACGTCGACCTCTACGACCTGGGCGGGCTGCGCCGCCGGACGGTCCGGGTCGAGCTGGGCCAGGTCGAGATCTTCCCGGTCCCGTCGGAGGGCGGTCTGACGCCCGTTCCGGTGCGGCTGCCGGGCAACCTGGGCGAGCACACCTCGCGACAGCTGGGCGAGGGCGTCGAGATCGTCGGCGTCCGGCCCTTCGTCTGGGGCGAGCGGCAGCGCCGGATCAACTGGTCCGCCACCACCCGCCGCGGCGCGATCCAGCTGCAGGAGTTCGCCTCCGAGCGGGCCGCCGACGTGGTCGTGCTGCTGGACGCCTTCGCGGACATGCGCGACCCGTCCACCGGCGTCTCCAGCCTGGACGAGTCGCTGCGCGTGGCCGCCGGGATCGTCCGCGCGTATCTGCGCAGCCACGACCGGGTCGGCGTGGTCTCCGTCGGCGGGCGGCTGCACTGGCTCCAACCGGGCCAGGGCGACCAGTACTTCTACCGCCTGGTGCAGACCGTGCTGGACGTCCGCCGCGACCTCGCCTACGACACGCCGGACCTGAACCGGCTGCCCCCGCCCGCGCTGCCGCACGGCGCACTGGTCCACGCGGTGACGCCGCTGGCGGACAACCGGATGATGGGTGTCCTCGGCGGACTGGCCGAGCGCGGCAACCCGGTGGTCGTGGTGGAGATCCCGATCGGCGACCCGAGGGTCGACGCCAGCAACGTCCTCGACCAACTGGCGCGGCGACTGTGGCGGTTGGACCGGCAGGCGCTGCGGTTCAGCCTGACCGAGAAGGGCATCCCGGTCACGCCCTGGGAGGGCGGCACCCTCGACCTGAGCTTCGCGCCGCTCATGCGCACCCGTATCCAGGGGAGGCTGCGATGACCGTTTTCCACCGCGCGGGGGCTGACGTAACGTCACATACCCACGGCGGACGGACCGGTGCCGTGGAGCTGTGGGCGGCCCGCGCGCTCGGTGTGGCGCTGGCGTGCGCGGCGAGCGACCCGGTGTCGCTGGTCCGGTCCGGCCTGCCGAGCAGCGGCGGTTCCTTCGGTGACCTCGCGGGCCGCACCGTCGCGCTGGCGGTGCTGGTGCTGCTGGGCTGGTTCGGCGCGCCACCGGTGGTGGCCCGTCCGGTCAGCGGCGATGCGCGCTGGCACGCCCTACTGGCGCGGCACCGCAACACGGCGGTCGCGGTCGGCTTCGTGCTGGTGGCGGCGATCGGCTCGCCGCCGGTCTGGCTGATGGCCTGCGACGCCGGGCTGCTGCTGGCCTACCTGGTCTTCGTGGACGCCGTCGCGGGCGGCCCGCCGGGCGCGGCGCAGCTGCGCGACGGGTCGCTGCTGTGCTGCGCGGTCGCGGCCCAGGCGCTGGTCCTGGCCGGGGCGACCGTCTCGGTCGCGGCGACCGGTGCGTGGGCGCGGGTGGTCGCCGCGCTGCTGGTGCTGCTGGTCGGCGCGGCGACGGGCCTGGCCCTGCTCCGCGGGCGAGGCGGGCGAGGCGGGGCCCCCGGGGACGCCGGCTGACATTCAGCTGACGTCAGCTGAAGACCGTCCGGTCCCGGTGCAGCTCCATCCGCTTCGGGACGCCGGACGGCCAGGGGCGGGCGTCCGCGCCGTGGTAGCGGGGGCAGCCCAGGGACCAGACCAGGTTGCCGCTCAACATCAGCTCCCAGGCCGTGAGATACGCGTCCAGCTCGGGCGTCCCGAGCTCGCGCAGCGCACGGGCGGAGGACAGGAAGTCCGCCTCGGCCCGCGCGATCCGGATGCACACCGCGTCCACGGCCTGCTGCAGCGGCAGGCCCTCCTGCTCGCACAGGACCGTGACGGCGTTCATGGGCTCGCCGCCGAAGAACTCCTTGCGGAACGAGAGCAGGTCGTTGACCAGGATGGTGTGCCGGAAACAGGCGTTGTGGAACTCCTCCCACGTCGGAAGGCCTCCTGCCGCACCGGCGTCCGCCACCTCACGGGCTACTTGACGGACCGTCAGATCGAGGTCCAGTCCGAGTCCGTGCTCGATGGCCACGCCGACCAGGTCGATCGCCGAGTCCGCGCGGCGGGCCGCCAGATAGGCGTCGTAGCCGTCGATCCGGGTCGCCGTCCCGGACTTGCCGGCGCCCGCCGCGATCACCTCGGAGAAGCCGCTGACGAACCGCGCCCAGATCCGCGGGGCCACGCCCTGCCGCGCCCGCGTCAGCGTCCGGGCGAGCAGCAGCAGCGGAGCGGAGGAGGTGCTCGGCGCGGCGTCCCGCAGTACGGCCAGGTAGTCGTCCGCGCGGGCCCGTTCGACCGCCTCGTCGTCGGCCACGTCGTCCAGCAGGAAGAGCGCGGAGGCGGCCACGCAGATGCCGACCAGCCGCTCGGGGTCCGCGTCCGGCAGTACCCGGCACATCAGGCTGACGCCCTCGCACGGCCCGAACAGCCGCTCGCTGCCCGGCAGCTGGAGCCCTGCCAGGGCCTGCCGGAACCACGCGTCGTGCTCGCGCCGGATCGCGTCGGCCTGCGGGTGCACCCGGGAGGCGAGCAACTGCCCGTGCGGGAGCAGGAGGTCGAGCACGGGAGGCGTCACCGCCGTGACCGTCGGTGCCGTGGCTGAGCTCATGCGTTTCTCCTCGCGGGCGCGGCTGCGTCGTCCCGGGCCCAACGACGCGAACCCGGCTCCGGCACGGCGGTTGCGCTGCGCGAGTGGTCGCAGAGTCGTCGGAGGGGCTTGCGGCGGGGCTACCAGCCCAGTGGCGGGGGCGGTGCGGTCAGGCGGTCCACGAGCTGCGAGAGCCGGTCCCTGACGCCGCGTCGGCGCGGGCGGCAGACCGGCTCTCCGGCGGCGGCGCTGACCAGGTGCTGGACTAGCTCGAACGAGGGTGTGGCGGGATCCCGGCGGACCGTCAGCGCCTCGTGGGCCAGGCCGCGCAGCTCCACGTCGTCGGCCTCCAGCGCCAGCACCGTCGCGCCGATCCGGCGGGCGTCGTGGACGCGTTCCAGCAGGCCCTCGTCGGTCGCGTCCGGAGCGACGACGAAGACCGTCTCACCGCGGCGGGCCTGCTCCAGCCGGGCCAGCGGCACGGAGAGGTGCGGCGGGGCGCCCGGCGGGACGCGGTGCCGCACCAGCGTCGGTGCGAGGCCCGGCAGGTCGGCGTAGGCGGCCTCGTCGGTGAGGTGGGCGGCCAGGTGCCACGGCTCCTCCTGCTCGGTGCCCACCAGCAGCAGCCCGCCCGGTGTCGCCGCCTCGCGCAGTGCGCCGCCGAACCCGCAGGCCCGCTCCGGCCAGGCGGTGTCCGCGAGCAGTTCGCGCAGCATTGTGACCCTCACCGCATCCATGGCAGCCATGCTCCCGCACCGCGGCGGCGGAATGGGAGGATCTGGCCATGAGTACATCTGATGCTGCGTCCGGTGGCGCCGCTGCCGCCACCACCTCCACCGCGGCCCGGTCGCCGTTCGACCTGCCGGACGTCTCCGGCCTGGTCGTCGGCGTGCTGGGCGGGACCGGCCCGCAGGGGCGCGGGCTGGCGTACCGGCTGGCCAAGGCCGGTCAGCGGGTGCTGGTCGGTTCGCGCAGCGCGGAGCGCGCCGAGGCCGTCGCCGCCGACCTGGGCCACGGCGTCGAGGGCGCGGACAACGCCTCGGTCGCGGCCCGGTCGGACGTGGTGATCGTCGCGGTGCCGTGGGAGGGCCACGCCGAGCTGCTGGCGTCGCTGCGTGCGGAGCTGGCGGGCAAGATCGTCGTCGACTGCGTCAACCCGCTGGGCTTCGACAAGCAGGGCGCCTACGCGCTCAAGCCGGAGGAGGGCAGCGCGGCACAGCAGGCCGCGGCGCTGCTGCCGGAGTCGCGGGTGACGGCGGCCTTCCACCACCTGTCGGCGGTGCTGCTGGAGGACCGCGAGGTCGAGGAGATCGACATCGACGTGCTGGTGCTGGGCGAGGAGCGGGCCGCCACGGACGTGGTGCAGGCGCTGGCCGACCGGATCCCCGGCATGCGCGGTGTCTTCGCGGGCCGACTGCGCAACGCCCACCAGGTCGAGTCGCTGGTGGCCAACCTGATCTCGGTCAACCGCCGGTACAAGGCGCACGCGGGCCTGCGGATCACCGACGTGTGACGCGGGCGTGTGAGCCTGCTGTGCACCCCGGCAACGGGGGAACGGTCCGGACGGGGGAGAATGGTCCTCGTCCGGGCTCGCTCGTGCCCTTCCGTTCGTACCGCTGGAGTTCCCCCGATGCCCCGCTTCGCGCTCTTCGCCTTCGTTCTCGCCGTGCTGGCCCTGGCTGCCGCGGTGGTGTCGGTGCTGGCGCAGTTCTGGCTCGGGCTGGCTTTCGTGCTGCTGGCCGGTGTCGCCAGCAACGTCGGCTGGGTGCAGTGGAAGCGTGCCCGGGCCTGAGCCTCGGCTCAGCTGCCGCCGAAGATCCCGCCGAGGTTCAGGCTGAAGAAGTGGAAGAGGACGTTGCCCAGCTGGGCGAAGTCCCCGGTGTTGCCGAACCAGCCGAGGATCTTGTAGATCACGTCGTTGAAGAACCAACTGCCGACCCGCTGGTTCCACAGCAGCAGGAAGACGATCATCATGCCGTAGGGCGCGATGAACGACAGTGAGCGGCGGGTCTCGTAGGAGAGCCAGGGCTCGATGATCCCGTAGCCGTCCAGGCCGGGGACCGGCAGCAGGTTGATGATCGCCGCCATCAGCTGCAGCAGCGCCAGGTAGCCCAGCGCCGCGAAGAAGTTGACGTGCCCGGTGGTCACCGGCACCGCGCCCACGATCAGCAGCAGGACCAGGGCGAACACCACGTTGGTCAGCGGGCCCGCCGCCGAGATCAGGCTGTTCTTCACCTTGCTGCGGATCTTGCTGCGGTCGATGAAGACCGCGCCGCCCGGAAGCGCGATGCCGCCCAGGATGATGAAGATCAGCGGCATCACGAAGCTGTAGACGGGATGCGTGTACTTGAGCGGGTTCAGCGTCAGGTAGCCCTTGGCTCCGACGCTGATGTCACCGCCGTGCAGCGCGGTGCGCGCGTGCCCGTACTCGTGCAGGCAGAGCGAGATGAGCCAGCCCGCGCAGACGAAGAGGAAGACCCCGACGCGGGGGTTGCCCCAGTCCGTCCAGAGGGCCCCGCCGGAGGCGGCGAAGACTGCGAGCAGCACCCAGAAGACGACGCTGATCCGGCGTTCCGAGTGCTGGTGACTGGCGAACGAGCTCATGGGGTGACAGGGCTCCGGTCGGACGGCATCCCGGGAACGTCTCCCGGAACGGCATGGAGTGCCGATGATGCCGGGTCGGCGACGGTAACGCCAGGCCCGGCGCGTGGCGGCGTGCGTGCTCACCGCGCGGCGCGCCGGGTCCGGCCGGAGTGCCGTACCAGTGGAACGTGCTCAGTGGAAGCTGTGCTCCTCGGCCGGGAAGGTCCCGCCGCGCACCTCGTCCACGTACTCGCGTGCGGCCCGGCCCAGCTCCGCGCGCAGGTTGGCGTACTGCTTGACGAAGCGCGGCACGTGGCCGTCGGTCATGCCGGCCATGTCCGTCCAGACCAGCACCTGCGCGTCGCAGCCGACGCCCGCGCCGATGCCGACGGTCGGGATGTGCAGCTCCTTGGTGACCTGCGCGGCCAGCTCGGCCGGCACCGCCTCCAGCACGACCGAGAACGCCCCGGCCGCCTGCACCGTCTTGGCGTCGCGCAGCAGCTGGTGCGACGCCTCGTCGCCCCGGCCCTGGACGGGGTAGCCGCCGAGCGCGTGCACCGACTGCGGGGTCAGGCCCAGGTGCGCCATGACCGGGACGCCGGCCTGGACCAGCAGCTCGATGGCGGCCGCCGAGCGCTCGCCGCCCTCCAGCTTGACCGCGTGGACCCCGGCCTCCTTCATCAGCCGGACGGCGCTGCGCAGCGCCTGGGCCGGGGACTCCTGGTAGCTGCCGAACGGCAGGTCGGCGACGACCATGGCGCGCTTGGACCCACGGACGACCGCGGCGGAGAGGATCGCGATCTCGTCCATGGTGACCGGCACGGTGGTGTCGTAGCCGAGGTGGCAGTTGCCCATCGAGTCGCCGACGAGCAGGACCGGCACGCCGGACTCGTCGAAGACGCCGGCGGTCGGCGCGTCGTAGGCGGTGAGCATGGCCCAGCGCTCGCCCCGGGTCTTGGCGGCGGCCAGGTCCCGGACCGTCACCCGGCGGCCAGTGACCCCGCCGTAGAGGGAGGCTGTGCCGGAGGCTTTTTGGGCAGGCGGAAGCGAACCGTTCTGCATGGTCTGTCTCCTGTGTCGTGGTCTCGTGGCGCCGTGCGGCGTCCCCGGATCACGTCCATGCTGACACGTCGTGGCGAAGGACGGGAAGGGGAGAGACCGGCCAGTCGCGAGTCGTGTCGGTCACTGTGTCGGTCACTGTGCAGGCCGCTCCGTAGGGACGCCTCCTCAGGAAGCACTTACCTTGGCCACGGGAACCCGACTGCGGTTGTCGGCGTCTCCTCACCCATAGGCTGAACCGCAGCAAACAGGCCAAAAGGCCCAGAGGGTGAGGAACAACGCATGGCTTTCGTCGGCAGGGACCTCCACTGGCGCGGACGGGACGGCAAGGGCCGTTCGACCTGGCGCCGGGGCTGGGTCGCCGCCGGGCTGGCCCTGCTGGTCGGCTGTGTGCTGGCCTTCCATCGGCAGATCCCGGACCAGCTCGGCAACTTCGGCAGCCTGACCGAGACCTTCCTGCCGTGGGTCGGGCTGGCCGTCCCGGTACTGCTGGTGGTCGCGCTGCTGCGCCGCTCGGCGACCGCGCTGGCGGCGCTGCTCGCGCCCACGCTGGTCTGGCTGCTCCTCTTCGGCGGGCTGCTGACCGACAAGAGCGGCGGCTCGTACGACTTCACCGCCGTCCAGCACAACATCGACGCGTCCAACACCCAGGTGGTCAGCACCATGGACACGCTGATGCAGGCCAAGCCGGACGTGATCTCACTGGAGGAGATCACCTCCGCCCAACTCCCGACGATCGAGCGGACGCTGGGCGGCAGCTACCCGTACCACGCGGTCGAGGGCACCGTCGGGCTCTGGTCGAAGGACCCGCTGACGGACATCCAGCCCGTCGACATCAAGATCGGCTGGATCCGCGCCCTGCGGGCCACCGTCCAGACCCCGCAGGGTCCGCTCGCCGTCTACGTGGCCCACATGCCGTCGGTCCGGGTCAACTTCGACAACGGCTTCACCGCCAACCAGCGCGACCACAGCGCGGAGGCGCTGGGTGAGGCGCTGAGCGCGGAGCCGTTGAAGAAGGTGCTGCTGCTCGGCGACATGAACGGCACGATGAACGACCGCGCGCTGGCCCCGGTCACCATGCAGCTCCAGTCCGCGCAGGGGAGCGCGGGCGGGGGCTTCGGCTTCAGCTGGCCGTCCCAGTTCCCGATGGCCCGGATCGACCAGATCATGTCCCGCGGCATCACGCCCACCTCGGCCTGGGTGCTGCCCCGGACGGGCAGCGACCACCGGCCGATCGCCGCGCACTTCGAGCTGTAGGCCCGAGGGAGACGGAGCCTCCGCCGACGGCCGGACGCTTCAGGCCGACGCAGCCTCGGGGAGCAGCGGGCGCAGCGCGCCGAGGGCCGCGCCGACGCAGATGTCGCGCATCTCGTCCCGGCTGCAGGTCTCGTCGGCGAGCCAGTCCACGACGAGCACCTGGACGAAGACCAGCCAGCTCTTCAGCACGCTCGACACCGCCGCGCGGGTGGTGTCGTCGGCCGGCGGCAGGACGCCGAGCAAGCGCGCGCGGAGGGCGTCCAGTTCACCGGTCATGATCGTCTGGATCACGGGGTCCCCCGCGAGGACCCGGTTCGCGGTCAGCACGGCGTTGCGGTTGGCGATGAAGTAGTCGAGGTGCACGTCCATGCCCTGAACGAGCTGCTGGCGCAGGGAGTCGGCCGGGTCGATGCGCGTCTCGACCAACAGCCGGTCGGCCGCCTCCTGGTAGACGGAGGCGAAGAGCGCGTGCTTGCTCGGGAAGTGACGGTAGAGCAGCGCCCGCGAGACCCCGGCCCGTTGGGCGACCTCGTCCATGAGCACCTCCTCGTAGGGGTGCTCCGCGAACATCCCGGCTCCGACGGAGAGGAGCTGGGCGCGACGGTCGGCCGGGCTGAGTCGCCGGCGGGGAGGTGGCACGTCACCAGATTACTTGACACGTGTCTACCAGGCGGGCCTACCCTGGGTTCCAGGGCTAGTAGACATATGTCAACTAAGGCTGGTGGTGCGTCATGGCCAGGACTCTCCGACTGCTCGTCCAGCTGATGGGCTGGGCGTGCGTGGCGATCGGGCTGTTCCACGTGGCCCTCGGCAACGCGGCGATCCCCGGCGCGGGCAACGCCGGGACGACCGTCGACAGCTGGGGACGCTTCATGGGCGCGAGCTTCTGCGGCTACGGCCTGGCCTGGCTCTGGGCCGCGCGGCAGCGGCCCGTCCCGGCCACCGCCGTGCGCTGGCTGGCGGGTGTCTTCCTGCTGGGGGGTCTCGGCCGGGTGCTCTCCCTCGCCCTGCACGGCTGGCCGCAGTGGTTCCAGATCGTGCTCTCGGTGATCGAGCTCGGCCTGCCGCCCGTCTACTTCTGGCTGGCGGACGCCGACGAGCGGGCGTCCGCAGGCGTGACTGCTGCCGCGTGACTGCCGCTGCCTGACTACCGCTCGCGCCACCGGTTGGTGATCGGCTGCCGACGGTCGCGGCCGAAGTTCTTGGACGAGATCTTCGTCCCCGGCGGGTACTGCCGCCGCTTGTACTCGGCCGTGTCCACCAGGTGGATCACCCGCTCGACCAGGGCCGGGTCGTACCCCCCGGCGACGATCTCGGCGCGGCCCCGGTCCTGTTCCACATAGGCCGTGAGGATCGCGTCCAGGACGTCGTACTCGGGCAGGGAGTCGGTGTCGACCTGGTCGGGCCGCAGTTCGGCGGAGGGCGGCTTGGTGATCGTGTTCTCCGGGATCGGCGGCGTCTCGCCGCGCTTGGCCGCGGCCTCGTTGCGCCAGCGGGCCAGTTGGAAGACCAGCGACTTGTAGACGTCCTTGATCGGTCCGAACGCGCCGACCGAGTCGCCGTAGAGGGTCGAGTAGCCGACCGCCAACTCGCTCTTGTTGCCCGGGGCGAGGACGATGTGGCCCTCCTGGTTGGAGATCGCCATCAGCAGCGTGCCGCGCAGCCGCGACTGCAGGTTCTCCTCCGCCAGACCGCTGAGGCCGAGCGCGGACATGTAGGCGTCGAACATCGGCGCGATCGGGACCGTCCGGAACCGCAGCCCGGTGTTCTCCGCCAACTGGGCCGCGTCGTCCTGTGAGTGCTGCGAGGAGTACGCGCTCGGCATGGAGACGCCCTGGACGTGCTCCGCCCCCACCGCGTCCACCGCGAGCGCCGCGACCAGCGCCGAGTCGATGCCGCCGGAGAGGCCGATCAGCACCGACGTGAAGCCGTTCTTCTCCACGTAGGCCCGCAGCCCGCAGACCAGCGCGGCGTAGATCTCCTCCAGCTCGTCCATCTCGGGCGCCCGGCCCGGCGCGACGGGTTCGTCCGGTGCGGGGAGCGGCTCCTCGGAGAGGACCGTGCGGCGGATCTCCAGGCCGTCGGCGACGATCCGGGTGGTGTCGTCGAGCGGCGCCGTCGCCTCCGGCAGGTCGAGGTCGAGCAGCAGGCAGCCGGACTCGAACTGCGGCGCGCGGGCCAGCACGGTGCCGTCCGCGGCGACGACCACGGACTGGCCGTCGAAGACCAACTCGTCCTGGCCGCCCACCAGGTTGACGTAGGCGAGGGTGCAGTCGGCCTCCGCCGCCCGCCTGCGGACCAGCTCCAGCCGCTCGGCCCCGCGGCGCGCCTGGTAGGGGGAGGCGTTGACCACCAGCAGCAGTCCCGCGTCGGCCTGGCGTGCGGCCTGGACCCGGCCGCCGTCCTGCCAGATGTCCTCGCAGACGGCGAGCGCGACGTCGATCCCGTGCAGCCGGACCACCGGCAGCGTGTCGCCGGGGACGAAGTAGCGGAACTCGTCGAACACGCCATAGTTGGGGAGGTGGTGCTTGGCCAGCCTGGTGACCACCTCACCCTTGTGGAGCAGCGCGGCGCAGTTCTGCGGCGAACCGGCGGGCAGACCCAACGTCCTTTCGGGCCCCGGCCCCGGGGTGTCGGTCAGCGATTTGCCCAGGTAGCCGACCACGACCGGGGTCTCGCCCAGCCCCTCCGCCTGCAGCCGGGCCGCCAGCGCGACCAGCGTCGCGCGCGAGGCCTCGATGAAGGACGGGCGCAGCGCCAGGTCCTCGATCGGGTAGCCGGTGAGGGTCAGCTCGGGGAAGGCCACCAGGTGGGCGCCCTGCTCGGCGGCGTGCCTGGTCCAGCGGACGATCAGCTCGGCGTTGCCGTCGAGGTTGCCGACGACGCTGTCGACCTGGTTCAGCGCGAGACGAAGGGAAGGCATGACTCCACAGTAATCGTCTGTCCGACGAGATGTCTGCCGGAATGCTCGGACAGGAGCGCGGGGAAGCTTCGTTCGTGCACTGGCGATCGCCGAAGGCCTGTGCCCGGCGGGAGTCGGCGGGGCTTCGCCATGTCCCGGATGTCCTTCGTTCGGATGCGTTTGACTGTCCGAATGATCAGGGCATGCCGGTGTTACTACTGAGTTATAGCTGTATTGACGGTATGTCCGAATTAAGGGTACGTTCGTGCCGCCTGAAGATCGCCTGCGAAGTCGATCGCGGGGCGCGATGCCTGCAGAGGGGATGGACCACGTGGACCAGTCGGCCGAACGTCAGGCCACCGCTCCCTGGGCGGTACGCCGACCGCCCCGCTCGGACGCGGAACTGAGGGAGCGTCCGGCAGCGTGGCGTCGTGCCCGGGTGGGTCGCCCTGCTGCTGATTCCGGCCGCCGCACTCGCGGCGGCGCTGGTCCAGGCCCGGGCCGCCGGCCTGCCGGGCTGGGTGCCCGGTGCGCAGGCCCTCCATGGCAGCGGGCCGGCGCTGGCCTCGCGTACCGCCGTCGTACTGCAGGGGCTGTGCGCGCTGGTCTCCGTTGTCGGGTTCTTCGGGCTGATGGCCAATCCGGTGGGCACCGCCCGCGTGCTCAGCCGCTGGGGCGGCTACCGCGGCACGGTCCGCCGCTCCGGGCTGGTCTGGGTGAACCCGCTGCTCAAGCGGCGGCCGATCGACGTCCGGATCCGGCACTGGCGCAGCGAGGCGATCCAGGCCACCGACCGCGAGGGCTCGCCGATCACGGCCGAGCTGATGCTGGTCTGGCAGGTCAAGGACACCGCCCGCGCCCGCTTCGCCGTCGACGACCACGGCAGGCACCTGGCGGCCAGCGCCGAGGCGGTCTTCTGCCGGGTCGCCTCCACGCTCCCGTGCGACAGCTTCGTCACCCCGGGCCCCTCGCTGCGCGACGGCCAGTGGCTCGGCGGTGAACTGACCCGCCTGCTGGGCGCGGAGATGGCGCCCGTCGGCATCGCCGTCTACTCGGTCCAGGCCGTCGGCCTCGACTACCGCGCCGACTTCGCCGACGGCATGCGTCGTCGCCGCCTCGCCGAGCTGGACGCCGGCACCCGTGAGGTGATCGTCGGCGACGCGGTCGAGACAGCCGGGTTGACGCTGCGTCAGTTCGAGCGGGACCAGGGGATGGCCCTGGATGCGGAGTTTCGCGCGCTGCTGACGCGGGACCTGGTGACCGCCTTCCTTGCGGTCCCGACCCCGCCGAGCCCGCCGAGCCCGTCGAGCCCGTCGAGCCCGTCGAGCCCGTCGAGCCGGACCGCCGACGAGGACCGGACAGCAGCCGAGCCGCCAACCCCCGGTTCGGTGACAGCGATTCCACTGGAGGACATCGGCGGCGGCCTCCCCGCCCTGCGCCGACCGGACGTCCCGCTCTCCGTAACCGAACCGTCCGCCGCAGAACCTCAGTGACGCGGAGCTTCCGTGACGCAGACCTTCAGCGACGCAGACCTTCCGTGACGCCGTAAGCACCCCCGTCCCGAAGAGAACGGAGCCCGTCCGCCATGAGCACCGCATTTCGCCGAGCTGGACACGACCGGCTGCACCTGTGTCCACTGCCGCACCCACGGCACCCCGGCATCCCCGACGCCCCCGGTCACACCGCACGTGCGTCCCCTGGCGCGGGCCGCTGCGACGACCGCGATGCTGGCGGTCGGCGGTGGCGTCGCGCTGATATCCGCCCCGGCCGCGCACGCGGACCCGGCCCCCGCGCATGCGGGTTGGGACGGCAGTCGCTACTGGTTCCGCGCGAACGGCGAATGGCGCTGGACCTCGCACTACGACATCTACCTGCGCCACAGCAGCGGCGGCGGGTCCGGCGGTGGTGCCGCCGCGACCAGCGGGGGCATACGCCAGGGCTGGGACGGGCACCGCTACTGGTTCCGCAAGAACGGCGAGTGGCGCTGGACGACGCACTACGACATCTACCTCGCCCACGTCGGCAGCGCACACCCCTCCCCGAGCCCGAGCCCGAATCCGACTCCGTCCCCGAGCCCGACCCCCGAGCCGAATCCGGCCCCCGGCCCGAGCGCGGGCAGCCTCGAGGCGGCCATCAGGTACGCCGAGGCGCAGCTGGGCAAGCCCTACGTGTGGGGCGGCAACGGACCCTACGGCTTCGACTGCTCCGGTCTGGTCCAGCAGGCCTACCAGCGGGCCGGGGTCAGCCTGCCGCGGGTGGCCGCCGACCAGTACCGGGCGACCACCCCGATCACCGCGAGCCGGCTACGGCGCGGTGACCTGGTCTTCTGGTCCTCCAGCAGCCGCGCCTCCGGCATCCACCACGTCGCGATCTACCTCGGCGGCGGCCGGTACATCGAGGCGCCCCACCCCGGTGCCGACGTCCGGATCTCGGTCCTGTCGACCGGTTACTACCCGACCCAGTTCGGCCGCGTCTGCTGACGCGGCAGCGTAACGAGCGGGGTGACGGGCGGGGCGACATTCGGATCGTCCCACCAGCCTCATAATCTGCAATGATGCGCACAGTGGACGACGCGCCCGACGGCGCTTCCGCGTTAACGCATCCGTAAAGCGCAGAGGTGAGACTGTAGTCATGGGCAAGCAGCAGGAGTTCGTGCTCCGCACTCTCGAAGAGCGTGACATCCGGTTCGTCCGGCTCTGGTTCACCGACGTCCTCGGCTTCCTCAAGTCCGTCGCGGTCGCTCCGGCCGAGCTGGACCAGGCCTTCGAGGAGGGCATCGGGTTCGACGGGTCCGCGATCGAGGGCTTCGCCCGGGTGTACGAGTCGGACATGTTGGCCAAGCCGGACCCGGCGACCTTCCAGATACTGCCGTGGCGCTCGGAGGCGCCGGGGACGGCCCGCATGTTCTGCGACATCCTGATGCCGGACGGCTCGCCGTCCTTCGCGGACCCGCGCTTCGTCCTCAAGCGGACCCTGGAGAAGGCGTCCAACCTGGGCTTCACCTTCTACACCCACCCCGAGATCGAGTTCTTCCTGCTGAACGACCTCCCCGCGGACGGCACCCCGCCGACCCCGGCGGACCACTCGGGCTACTTCGACCACACCCCGCGCGGCGTCGGCCACGACTTCCGCCGACAGGCCATCACCATGCTGGAGTCGATGGGCATCTCGGTGGAGTTCAGCCACCACGAGGGCGCCCCGGGCCAGCAGGAGATCGACCTCCGCTACGCGGACGCACTCTCCACGGCCGACAACATCATGACGTTCCGTCTGGTCATGAAGGAGGTCGCGCTGGAGCAGGGTGTCCACGCCACCTTCATGCCGAAGCCGTTCTCCAACTTCCCGGGGTCCGGCATGCACACCCACCTCTCCCTCTTCGAGGGCGACCGCAACGCCTTCCACGAGGCGGGCGCGGAGTACCAGCTCTCCAAGGTCGGCCGCTCCTTCATCGCCGGTCTGCTCCGCCACGCGGCGGAGACCTCGGCGATCACCAACCAGTGGGTCAACTCCTACAAGCGCATCTGGGGCGGCTCGCAGCGCGCCGCGGGCGCGGGCGGCGAGGCGCCGTCCTACATCTGCTGGGGCCACAACAACCGCTCGGCCCTGGTCCGCGTCCCGATGTACAAGCCGGGCAAGCAGGGATCGACCCGCGTCGAGATCCGCTCCCTCGACACCGGCTGCAATCCGTACCTGGCCTACTCGGTGGTGCTGGCCGCCGGTCTCAAGGGCATCGCCGAGGGCTACGAGCTCCCTCCGGGGGCGGACGACGACGTCTGGGCGCTCAGCAACCTCGAACGCCGCGCCATGGGCATCGAGCCCCTCCCGCAGAACCTGGGCGAGGCCATCGAACTAATGGAGCGCAGCGACCTGGTCCGCGAGACGCTCGGCGAGCACGTCTTCGACTTCTTCCTCCGCAACAAGCACGACGAGTGGGAGCAGTACCGCCAGGAGGTCACCCCGTTCGAGCTGAAGCGCAGCCTCCCGGTGCTGTAACGGCTGCTTGTCGCAGGTCAGGGCCGCGTGCTTGGATGCCGCGGTGCAGAAGAACCCACAGCAGAAGCCACAGCAGAACCCGGTGGACAGTCCGTTCGGTTCGGGAACCCTGGTCTCCGAGCTCCGTGTCGTCGGCGGCCACGACCTGGCCTCGTTCGGGGCGCGGCTCGGTGCCGCCGCCGTCGACATGGTCGTGATCGTGGTGCTGTACCTGGCGAGCCTGCGGCTGCCGGGCATGACCAACAGCGTCCTCGTGCTGCTCGTCCTCACCGGGATCCGGCTGCTCTACGGCGCGCTCCAGCTGCAGTTCGGGGGCGGCCGGACGCTCGGCATGCGGGCGTTCCGCATCCGGGTGGTGCCGATCGGAACCGAGCGCGCGGGCCGGCTGACGGCCGGTCAGGCGTGGCTGCGGACGGCGGTGTACGTCCTGCCCGCCGCGGTGCTGGGGGTCGGCGCGTACCTGAGCATGCTGGACTGCCTCTGGATGCTGTGGGACCGGCCGAACCAGCAGACCCTGCACGACAAGGCCGCCCGCACGGTCGTCGTCCGGGCCTAGGCCCTGTCTGACAATTCCCGTCGGGCCCGACCCGCCTGGCACGGCCTCCCCCGGCCTTCGGCTAGGGGGTGCCCCCATGCTGCGTTGTCGAATCGCCCAAGTACGGCCCAGTACGAGGGCGATCCTCCGCCTTGCAGCTGACCGCGCCAGCCGACCCGGGCTGATCCGACGGGAATTGTCAGACAGGGCCTAGCGCCTGCGCGGACGGTCGCTGTGTCGAGTGTTCGAACCCCGTAGGGTCGGGGAGGATCGACAGCGAGGTCCGCGAAGGCGGTCGGCCGGAGGCGAGAAGCGTGGAGCAGGTGCACGGCGGGGCGCGGCGGAGCAATCCACTGGGATGGCTGATCCGGCGCGGGTTCACCGACCCCGAGGCGGCGGCCCAGCGGCTCGCCGAGCCGACGCTGGCCGCGCACGCCTCGGACAGCGTGCTGCTGGACGCGCTCGCCGCCACCGCCGACCCGGACCAGGCGCTGCAGGGCTTCGCCGAGCTGGTCGAGGCCTGCCCGACCGACGCCGAGCGGCACGCCCTGCTCGACACCGTCACCACCGCCAAGCCGCTGCGCGACCGGCTCCTCGGCGTGCTCGGCGCCAGCGCCGCCCTCGGCGACCACCTGCGCCGGCACCCGCACGACTGGCACGAGCTGGTCACCTTCGAGCTGCACGACATCCACCCCGGGCCGGAGGAGTTCGTCCGCCGCCTCTACCGGCACATCTGGGAGGAGAACGCGGACACGCCCCGCGCGGACGCGCTGCGCTCCGGCTACCGCCGCCTGCTGCTCACCGTCGCCGCCCGGGACCTGACCGGCACCGCCGACCTGGGCCAGACCGCCACCGAGCTCGCCGACCTGGCCGGGGCGACCCTCCAGGCCGCTCTCGACATCGCCGCCGAGGAGGACCCGGCCGCCGCCCGGGCCTGCCGGCTGGCAGTGATCGCGATGGGCAAGTGCGGGGGACGCGAGCTCAACTACGTCTCCGACGTCGACGTGGTCTTCGTCGCCGAGCCGCGCGAGGAGCGTGACGAGCGCGAGGACGGGCCCGAAGGCCGGCCCGCGGGGGAGGCGGACCCGATCCAGGCGGCCACCCGGCTCGCCGCCCGGATGATGCAGCTCTGCTCCGACACGACCCGCGAGGGCACCATCTGGCAGGTCGACGCCAACCTGCGCCCCGAGGGCAAGAACGGCCCGCTCGTGCGGACCCTCGCGAGCCACCTCGCGTACTACCAGCGCTGGGCCAAGACGTGGGAGTTCCAGGCGCTGCTCAAGGCGCGCCCGGTCGCGGGCGACGCGGAGCTGGGCCGCGCCTATGTGGACGCGGTCATGCCGATGGTGTGGCAGGCGTCCGAGCGGGAGAACTTCGTCCAGGACGTGCAGCAGATGCGCCGTCGCGTCGTCGACGCGATCCCGGCCGCCGAGGTCGACCGCGAGCTGAAGCTCGGGCCCGGCGGACTGCGCGACGTCGAGTTCTCGGTGCAGCTGCTGCAGCTGGTGCACGGCCGGACGGACGAGTCGCTGCGCAGCGCCACCACGCTGACCGCGCTGGCCGACCTCTCCGTCGGCGGCTACGTCGGCCGGGCCGACGCCGCCGCGCTGGACAGTGCCTACCGCTTCCTGCGCACGCTGGAACACCGGATCCAGCTGTTCCAGCTGCGCCGTACCCACCTCGTCCCCACCGGGGAGCAGGAACTGCGGCGGCTGGGCCGCTCGCTGGGACTGCGCGCCGACCCGGTGGCCGCGCTGCTGACCGAGTGGAAGCGCCACAGCCGCGAGGTGCGCCGGCTGCACGAGAAGCTCTTCTACCGCCCGCTGCTGGACGCGGTGGCCGAGCTGGATCTGGAGGAGGCCGGACTGACCGGCCGTCTGGAGGGCGGCAACGCGCTCTCCGCCTCGGCGGCCCAGGCACGCCTCGCCGCCCTCGGCTACACCGCGCCCGCCGACGCCCTTCGTCACCTGCAGGCGCTCGCCACCGGAGTCAGCCGCCGCGCCGCGCTGCAACGGACCCTGCTGCCGGTGATGCTCGGCTGGTTCGCCGACTCCGCCGACCCGGACGCGGGGCTGCTCGGCTTCCGCAAGGTCTCCGACAGCCTCGGCTCGACGCCCTGGTACCTGCGGCTGCTGCGCGACGAGGGCGCGGCCGCGGAGAACCTGGCCCGGATCCTCTCCTCCGGCCGCCTGGCGCCGGACCTGTTGCTGCGCGCCCCCGAGGCAGTCGCCCTGCTCGGCGACAGTGACGGCCTGGACCCGCGCTCGCCGCAGGCGCTGGACCGGGAGGTGGCCTCCGCCGTCGGGCGCGCGGAGGGCGCGCCGGCGGCCGTCGCCGCGGCCCGGTCGGTGCGCCGCCGCGAGCTGTTCCGCACCGCGGCGGCCGACGTGCTGGGCCGTCTCGGGGACACGCCGGCCGACGCGGTCGAGGCCGCCGGGCTGGCGCTGACCGGCCTGAACCGGGCCACCCTCAGCGGCGCGCTGGCCGCCTGCGTCGCCGCGGCCGAGGCCGCCACCGGCGAACCGCTGCCGACCCGGCTGGCGGTCATCGCCATGGGCCGCTTCGGCGGCCACGAGCTCGGCTACGGCAGTGACGCCGACGTCATGTTCGTCCATGACCCCCTGCCGGGCGCGGACGAGACGGCGGCGAGCAACGCCGCCCGCCAGGTCTTCGAGGAGCTGCGCCGCCTGCTCCAGGTACCCTCGACCGAGCCGCCGCTGCTGATCGACGCCGACCTGCGCCCGGAGGGCCGCCAGGGCCCGCTGGTGCGGTCCATCGGCTCCTACGCCGCCTACTACCGCCGCTGGTCGCGCACCTGGGAGAGCCAGGCGCTGCTGCGGGCCAAGCCGGTCGCGGGCGACGTCGCGCTGGGGGCGGAGTTCACCGCGCTGATCGATCCGCTGCGCTACCCCGAGGCGGGGCTGGACGAGGCCGAGCTGCTGGAGATCCGCCGGATCAAGGCCCGCGTCGAGACCGAACGGCTGCCGCGCGGTGCGGACCCGACCACCCACACCAAGCTGGGCCGGGGCGGGCTGGCGGACGTGGAGTGGACGGTCCAGCTGCTCCAGCTGCAGCACGCCGCCGAGGTCCCCGGCCTGCGCACCACCCGGACCCTGCGCGCACTGGCCGCTGCCCTGGAGGCCGACTTGCTGGCCGCCGACGAGGCGGAGGCGCTCAGCGCCGCCTGGGTACAGGCCACCCGGGTGCGCAACGCGGTGATGCTGGTGCGCGGACGGCCGGGCGACAGCTTCCCGGCGGAGTCGCGCGAGCTGGCCGGCGTCGCGCGCTACCTCGGCTACGGCGAGGGCCACGCGGGCGAGATGGTCGACGACTACCGCCGCACGGCCCGGCTCGCCCGCGAGGTCATGGAGAACCGGGTCTACGGCGAGAAGGGCTGAGAAGACCTGAGAAGGGTCCTCAGCGGGACGCGCCGACCGGCTCCTTGACCGGTTCGGGCAGCGGCGTCGGCACCGGCGCGGCCTTCGGGAAGCTGTAGGGCCAGCGCCGGTAGACCAGCCGGGAGCTGGTCAGCCCGATGCCGGTGCAGACCGCGCCGGCGATCGCGTCCATGAAGAAGTGGTTGGCCGTCGCCACGATGACCACCAGCGTGGTGACCGGATAGATCACGCCGAGCACGCGGACCCAGCGGCGTTTCGCCAGGAACCAGATGGTGATGCCGCACCACAGCGACCAGCCGATGTGCATGGACGGCATGGCGGCGAACTGGTTCGACACGTGGGCCATGTCGCCGGAGGCCATGGAGCCCCAGGTGTGGTGCGTGGCGACGGTGTCGACGAAACCGCCGTGGGTCATCAGCCGGGGCGGCGCAAGGGGGAAGAAGTAGTACCCCACCAGAGCCATGCCCGTAGTCACGAAGAGTGATAGTCGGGCGGCGGCGTAGCGCCCGGAATGGGCGCGGAACAACCACACCAGAACCGCGATGGTGACGATGAAGTGCAGGGTCGCGTAGTCGTAGTCGAGCCCGGTGATCAACCAGCCGATCGAGTCCAAGCCGTGGTTGATCGATCGTTCAACATCAATGTGCAGCGTCTGTTCGAGCGACCAGATGTCGTGGGCATTCTGTTGGGCGCGGGTCTCCATCTCGGGCACCGCATTGCGGACCATCGAATAGATCCAGTAGCTCACGGCAATCAGCAGCAGCTCGACCCACAATCGGGGGCGACCGGGCGAACGGAAGTGGCCACGCACCGATCCTGCCCAGTGGCCCAACGGGCTGCTGGTGAGGTCGCGGGCTTCCATTGCTTTCCCCATGGGTGAGTAGTCTGCCATGCGGCCTGGGATCTTCTGATCACCCTCTGGTCGGGGATTCTTCGAACGAAATACCCCTCAAGTCCTAGTGGACCAAATACCTGCAGCGAGCGCCCGGCGGGGATGGTCATGACATTGCTCCGAACGGGGGAATAGGCCGAACGGAGCAGCAACACTTTCTTATCGAACGGTCGCGCTTTCGTTGAATTTTTCACTGCATGGAGTGGGGCCCGGAGCGATGCGCTCCGGGCCCCACTGTTCACGTTCGGTCACGCTTCGCCGGTCAGCGCCGCCAACTCGGCGTCGACGGCCTGCTGGTGCGCCTCGGCGTCCTCACGCGCCCGGCGCGGGCTCCAGCGGCCGGCCATCAGCAGCACGCACGGCAGGAACAGCACCTGGCCGCCCACGCAGACCCACCACCACACCTGCCAGTCGTGCGGGTTGTCCTTCGCCGCCGCGGCCACCTGCGGCCCGTACTTCTGCAGCAGCGCCAGGTCTGACTGCTCGGCCTGGACGGTCTGCAGGCCCGGCAGGCCGACCTGCTGGACGGCCTGTCCCAGCAGCGCGGGCGGGATCGCGTTCGGCTGGTACTTCGCCAGCTCCGCGAAGAGCTGCGGGTGGGCGTCTACGACGGCCAAGGCCTTCGCGGCGCGCGCCTGGGCCGCCGCCACCTCGGAGCCGTGCTCCACCAGCGGCGTCACCGAGGTGACCACCACCGGCAGGAACGCCGCCGAGACCGCGACGACCACGCGGATGATCCAGCCCCACACCGCCAGCCCGGTCGCGGTGGCCGCCGGATTGCGGCGCTCCACGGTTTCGGTGAAGCTCGCCATCCACGGCGCGTAGGTCAGCCCGCCCAGCACGCCGATGGCGACGGAGAGCCAGGCGAAGGTGTAGTAGCCGGTGGTGGCCTGGGTCGCGCGCAGCGCGAACAGCACGGTGGCCACGATGCTGCCGATCCCGCCGACCAGCATGAACGGCTTGCGGACCCGAAGCCGGTCCGAGGCCAGTCCCGCGATCACCAGCGCGATCGCGTTGCTGATCCAGTACCAGTTGGCCAGCGCGTCGGCGCGCTGCTCGCTGTAGCCGAAGTTCGTGGCGAAGTAGACCACGAAGTTGCCGACGGCGGCGAAGTAGAGCAGCAGGAAGACGCTGATGGCGAGGGCCGATCCGATCACGTCGGGCTTCAGCATCTGCCGCCAGTGGCCGCTCAGCGCCGCGTCCGGGTCGAGTCCCTTGGCCCGGGCCTCGACCAGCGTGCGGTCGCGCAGACTGACCATCAGCTGGTCGCGCAGTCTCGGTGCGAGCTCGCGCAGGCGGAACAGCGAGACCAGGAAGACCAGCAGCGTCGCGATGCCCGCGTAGCGCAGCTCGTCCTGCCAGGTGGCGCTGCCCGCGCCGGAGCCGAGCGTGTGCGAGGTGACCTCGGTGACCACCAGGCTGCCGAGCACCGGGCCCATGGTCCAGTAGCCCATGGCCGCCGCCCGCCCCAACTGCGGTGAGAAGTCGCGGATCAGCGCGGGCGTGGCGACCAGAACCAGGCCCTCGACGAAGCCGACCAGTGCGAAGAGCACCAGGTACGTCCCCTGGTCCGGCGCGTTGGGCAGCCCGAAGAGCACCAGCAGGCCGGTGGCCAGCAGGCCGTAGACGACCATGTTGGCCCGCCCCCAACGGTCCGCCAGCCCGGCTATCAGGGACGCGAACGCGCCGACGGCGTTGCCGACGACGCTGATCCAGACGAAGTAGCGGTAGCTCATCTGGTAGTGGGTGATGATCGAGGTCGCGACCGCGTACTGGACGTAGAGCGCGTAGTAGAGGACGACGGTCGTCAGCACCACGATGCCGAGGTAGACGTAACGCCGGGCGGAGTCGGGGTAGTGGGCGAGTTCGCGTCTCCACAGTCGGTGGAGCACGAGCGGGGCAGGAGCGGTGGCAGTGGCCATGGGCCCTCCCGGGGTGGCAGCCGGAGTGTGCCAGGAGGGTAGTACCGACCAGTCGGTACGGCCTAGACGTCTGCAGCACCGAACGTGTGCGAAGAATCAGGACCATCCTCATTCCCGCTTCTGTCAGGAGGGTTGACGCTTCACCAGATGCGCGAAGACCACCACGTTGCCGAGGTAGCCCTGCCCGGCGCGGTATCCGCCGCCGCAGGTGATCAGCCGCAGCACGGCCAGCGGGGTCGGCCCGTAGACGCGCTGGTCAGGGAAGGCGTTCTTGGGGAAGACCGCCACGTCGTCGACCAGGAAGACGGCCGTACGGCGGTCGGCGCGGAGCACGTCGACCGTGTCGCCGCGCTGCAGTGCGCCGAGACCGTAGAAGACCGCCGGGCCGTGGGCGTTGTCCACGTGCCCGGCGATGATGGCCGGTCCGGCACTGCCGGGCGCGGTCCCGTCGGCGAACCAGCCGGCCAGGTTCTTCCGGCTCTCCGGTGGCGGCCGCAGCTGGCCGCCGCTGTCCAGCGAGAGCGCGGTGAGGGGCGCGTCCACGCCGATCGAGGGGATCCGCACGCGGAGCGGCTTCGACGCGGGCAGCGGCGGGGCGGGACGGTCCTCGTCGCTGTACCAGTAGACGCCGTTGTCGGAGGAGACCGCGCTCGCGTCCGGCTGCGGCGGGGCGGACCCGACGCCGCGCCCGGCGATCACCAGCCCGAGCACCAGCACCGCGCGCGCGACGAACCGCCGCCCCGCAGGGCCCATCCGCTACCCCTCACCGGTCGGTGTGTCAGTGCTGCCCGCCGCGCCGACGGCTCCAGTAGAGCGCGCCGCCGCCGAGACCGGCGATGCCGAGGCCGAAGGCGACCTGCGTGCCGTTGCCCGGGTCGACGCTGCCGCCGACGCCGGTGTGCACCGGGCCGTGCGGGTGTTCGTGCTCGTGGCCCCTGACCGTCACCGTCGCGTTGAATCCGGAGAGGGAGGTGTTGGTCACCTGGCACGCGCCGGAGACGTTGTAGTCGCCGGGCTTCACGTCGTGGCTGACCGTGGCCGCGCCGGAGAAGAAGCCCGCCTGACCCGGCATCGGGTGCAGCTTGACCGCAGTGACGAAGGCCAGCGAGGAGACCATCGTCGGGTTCGGCGTGCCGAAGTACGACGAGCTGCAGTTGACGATCAGGCCGACCGTGTCGCCCGGGTCGACGGTGTCCGGGCTGAGCGTGATGTCGGCGCCGTTGACGCCGCTGGCCCAGGCGGTCGGCGCGAGCGCGACGGCCGGGGCGAGGGCGAACGCGGTGGCTGCCGCGGTGGCCGCAGCGAGTGCGGCGGCGCGACGACGGGTGGGGCGGGGCGGTATGCGGCGCATCCGGCACCTCCGGGCGTCGGGTGCGGACCTCGGGCGTCGGGCCCGGGGTACGGGGGACACACCGCGACTGTCTGGGGCCATATGTCACCATCCGTGCGCATATTGAAGCGTTCCGGTCACACAATTAATCCGATCGATGCAGTCGGCGAGCTGCGGAAACCCTGTTCGGTTCGGCTCGGGACCGCTTTACTGCCGATCATGAATTCGACACTCGATCACGTGGGCATAGTCGAGCGGACCGCCGACCTGGTGACCGCCCACTACGTCTTCCCCGAGCAGGGCGACAAGATCGCCGCTCAGCTCCGCGCGGCGCTGGCAGCCGGGCGGTACACCGAGGCCGGCGCGGCCGGGGACGTCGAGCGGCTCGGCGCACTGGTCACCGAGGACCTGCAGTCCGTCAACGGGGACAAGCACCTGAGGCTGGCCTTCCACGCCGACGAGGTCCCCGACGGTCAGGACGCGGCGGCGGGGCAGATGATGGAGCGCCGTTCCGCCGAGTCCTGCGGCGGCGTCCCGCGCTTCGAGCTGCTGGAGGGCGGCGTCGCGGTGCTGGAGCTCGCGCCGATCATCTTCCCGCTGCACCTCTCGGCGGACCCGCTGACCGCGGCGATGACCCTGGCCGCCCAGGCGCGCGCCCTCGTCGTCGACCTGCGCCGCAACGAGGGCGGCGACCCCCACACCGTCCAGTACCTGTGCAGCTACTTCTTCGACCAGCCGACCCACATCAACACCCAGTACTGGCGTGAGGGCGACCAGGAGGAGCAGTCCTGGACGCTGCCCCACGTCCCGGGCCGCCGACTCGGGCAGCAGAAGCCGGTCTACCTGCTGACCAGCGCCACCACCTTCTCCGGCGCCGAGGAGCTGGCCTACGACCTGCAGCAGCTCGGCCGCGCCGTCGTGGTCGGCGAGCGCACCAAGGGCGGTGCGCACCCGCGCAACGGCTGGACGGTCCACCCGCACCTGGAGGCCACCATCCCCGTCGGCCGCTCGATCAACCCGACCAGCGGCACGGACTGGGAGGGCACCGGCATCACCCCGGACATCGAGGTCCCGGCGGCGCAGGCGCTGGACCGCGCCCACCGCGAGGCGCTGGGCCGGCTGGCCGAGAATCGCTGAGGCAGCGGGAACAT
Source organism: Streptacidiphilus sp. BW17 (assembly GCF_041262485.1). Lineage (NCBI taxonomy): Bacteria > Bacillati > Actinomycetota > Actinomycetes > Kitasatosporales > Streptomycetaceae > Streptacidiphilus > Streptacidiphilus sp. BW17. The sequence continues at coordinate 107,333 of NZ_JBGCCR010000024.1, forward strand.
CGGCCGCGTGCGGGCGGTTGCGCCGGACATGAAGGCAATCGTGTACGAGCGCAGCGGCGGTTCCGACGTCCTCTCCCTGGCGGACCGCCCCGTCCCGGAGCCCGGTCCCGGCGAGGTCCGGGTCCGCGTCGTCGTCTCCGGCGTCAACCCGACCGACTGGAAGTCCCGTTCGGGTGGTCCGGGGCTGAGTGCGCAGCAGGTCCCCAACCAGGACGGCGCGGGCGTCGTCGACGCGGTCGGTCCCGGCGTGGACGCGGGCCGCGTCGGCGAGCGGGTCTGGATCTGGGAGTCGGCCTGGCAGCGACCCGACGGGACGGCGCAGGAGTACGTCGTCCTCCCCGAACGCCAGGCCGTCGCGCTGCCCGAGCACGCCTCCTTCGACCTCGGCGCGAGCCTCGGCATCCCCGCGATGACCGCGCACCGCGCCCTCACCCTCGCCGAGGACGCGCCCGCGCTCCTGGCACCGGGCGCGCTGGCCGGGAGGACCGTCCTGGTCGCGGGCGGCGCGGGTGCGGTCGGCAACGCCGCGATCCAGCTGGCCCGTTGGGCGGGTGCGACGGTCGTCACCACGGTCAGCAGCCCCGAGAAGGCCAAGCTGGCGCAGGCCGCGGGCGCGCACCACGTCGTCGACTACCGTACGGAGGACGCGGCGGCGGTGATCCGCGGGCTGGCGCCGGAGGGCGTCGACGTGGTGGTCGAGGTCGCGGTCACCGCCAACGTGGACCTCGATCTGGCCGTGCTGGCCGACAACGGGACGGTCGCCTTCTACGCCGACGGCAGCGGCGCGGAGGTCACCCTCCCGGTCCGCCCGTCGATGTTCCGCAACCTCCGCTGGTTGGGCGTTCTGGTGTACACCATCCCTGACACTGCGAAGGTCGCGGCGGTCGCCGCGATCCGGGACGCGGTGGCGGCGGGGGCGCTCCGCGGCGGCGCGGAGGCCGGTCTTCCCTGGCACCGCTTTCCGCTCGCGCAGACGGCGGCGGCTCACGACGCCGTCCAGGGCGGGGCGGTCGGCAAGGTGCTGATCGACATCTGATCGCGCCCGATCACAACTCGGCGACATCTGATGTCACGTCAACGTCATTCCCCTGGCTCCCCGTTGCCGACAGTAACTATGCTCTGTCGGTGATCGAACGATCGCAGATCGATCCTGGGAAGCCAGGGGAACGGGGGCTTGTACGGGTGAGCGCGGAGTATCCACCACCGCCGACGGAGCAGCCACGACTGCCGGAGCAACCACCAGCGCCTTCGGAGCAGGCACCTCCGCCCGCGGAACAACCGCCGCCGGTGCGGCGTACCGCGACGCCACCGCCGCCGATCGGGAGGCCGTCCGCGTCGCCCCGGCGGGAGTTGGACCTGCGGGTCACCGAGCGGGTGCTCTGGGTCGGGCACGCGGCCTATCCGATCCGGAACATCGCGCGGGTGTTCACCTTCGAGCTGCGGCCCCGCTACGGCCTGGCGGTGTTCAGGTTCTTCTGGCGTACGGCCGTCACGCTGGCGGCCCTGGGGATGTTCAGCCTTCTCGACGCCCTGGCCAACAGCACCGGAGACCAGACGGGCCAGCAGTCCGGCGTCAGCGGGTGGCTGGTCTTCCTGTGGTTCGTCGGGGTGGCTCTGATCATCACCTATGTCGTGCAGCTGGTGCAGGTGCTGTCCGAGAACCCGCACCCCGCCCTGGCGATCGAGACCTCGGGTCCGTCGACCGCGCTGGTGACCCTCCCCGAGCGGCGGGAGCTGGACCGGCTGGTCGACGCGATCGTGGGCGCGATCGAGCACCCGGGCCCCGAGGCCATCTACCAGGTGCAGCGGCTCCACATCAGCAAGCCGTCCAACTACTACTTCGGCGACGTCGTGAACATGTACGGCGGCTCCAGCAACATGGGGATGGTGAAGTCGTGAGCGGAGACAGCTACTTCGGTGACGTCGTCCGGATCGAGGGCGGCAGCAACAACATCGGGATGGTCAAGAACCAGTACGGCGCCGGCCAGGTCCCGGAGCTCGCCGCGCAGTTGGCGCAGCTGCGCGGTCTGGTGGCCGCTCTCCGCGGCGACGCCGCCGTAGCGCCGGAGGTCGCCGAGGACCTGGACGCCCATCTGGCCGAGGCGACCGACGACAGCCAACCCGACCGCCGGAGCCGGGCGTTGCGGAGCATCCGCGCCATCGCCCAGACGGTCGGGGTGCTGGGCGCACCGGTGGTCGAGCTGGTCAACAAGATCCTGGATCTGGTCAACCCGCACCAGTAGCAGGTCAGTAGCACGTCAACAGCACGTCAACAGCACGTCAACAGCACGTCAGCAGCGGGCGAGCAGTGCCGGGGCTCAGCCCAACTGCCCGTAGGCGCGCGGGATCGCGCTGCCCAGCGCCTCGGGCGGGAAGGGCCACTCGCCCGCCTGCAGCGCCTCGTCGGCCGCGACGCCCGCCGCGTGCAGCGCCCGGCACTGCTCCGCGACCGCGCGGATCGCGTCCGCCTGCGCGCGGACGAAGGCCGCGTCGACCGTCGCGCCGTGGCCGGGGACGTACCGGGCGTCCGGACCGGCGAGGGTCAGCGCGGCGTCCAGCGTGGGGGCCCAGTCAAGGGGAAAGGAGTCGGAGCCGTAGGCCGGTGGCCCGGACTCCTCGACCAGGTCGCCCGTCAGCAGCACGCCCGCGTCCGGGACATGGAGGAGCAGGTCGCCGTCGGTGTGGCCGCGGCCGACGTGGCGCAGGGACACGGTGCGGCCGTCGCCCAGGTCCAGGTCGTGCGCGCCGTGGACCTCGTGGTCGGGCACGTACTCCTCCAACTCGGCCATCTTCGCCGCCCACGTCGCGCTGCGGCGCGCCATCCGCTCGCGGAAGGCGGCGGCCTCCGGATCGGTGGCCTCGGCGCGCATCGCGGTGACCGTCTGCGCGCTGCCCCAGACCTCGGCCGGGGGTAGCTGGCGCGGGGCGACGAACTCCGCGTTGCCCCAGACATGGTCCCAGTGGATGTGGGTGTTGACCACCCACCGAACCGGGGTGGCCGACAACGCGCGCAGGTGCTCCCGCAGTTCACGCGCCTCGGCGAGACTGCACCGGGTGTCGGCGACCAGCAGGCCGTCCGTGCCGACGACGACGGAGACCGTCACGTCGCACGGGTCGTACCGGCGCTGGTAGACCCGGTCGCCGACCTCGATCCAGCCGGTGCCCGACATCACGCTCCCCGTTTCTGCCCAAGTCGTTTCCGTCTGCGTCGTTTCTGCCTGCGTCAGCTGCCCTCGGCGAGAGGGAAGCGCTTCGGCGTCACTGTAGCGAGCACCACCACCGCCAGCGCGGCGGCGACGGCCGCACCCACGTACACGTGGTTGACGGCCGAGGCGAGCGCGTGTCGCAGGTAGTCCGCGCCGGAGGGGCTGAGCGTGCTCGTCGGGTGCAGCAGCGCGCCCGCTATCTGGTCCAGGCCCTGGGGGAGACTGCCGTGCAGCGCGGCGGGGGCGGAGCGCAGCCAATCGGTCAGCGTGGCGTTGGCGATCACCGCGAAGATCACGCCGCCGACGCTCTGGCCGACCTGACGGCAGAACAGGATGGAGGCCGTCGCCGTGCCGCGCTCGTGCCACGGCACGCTGCTCTGCACACCGATGATCAGCGGCAGTTGGAACAGCCCGAGACCCGCGCCGAGGATCAGCATCAGCAGGGCCGGCTGCCACGCCGCGCCGCGATACGGGAGCAGCGGGAAGGCGGCCAGCAGCGCGGTCCCGACGGCCGCGCCGATCAGCGCGGTGTTGCGGAAGCCGATCCGCCGGTAGAGCCGGTTGGAGAGCGCGGCGGAGATCGGCCAGCTGATCGTCCACACCGACAGCACGAAGCCCGCCGCCACCGGGGCCAGTCCCAGCACCGACTGCGCGTACGTGGGAAGGAAGACCATCGGGGCGATCATCAGCAGGCCCAGGCAGCCCAGGGCCAGGTTGACGCCCGCGATGACCCGCCGTCGCCAGACCCAGCCGGGGATGATCGGCTCCTCGGCACGCCGCTCGATCCCGTAGGTCGCCACGCCCGCCAGCAGGGAGGCGGCGAAGAGGCCGATGCTGGGGGCCGACAGCCAGGGCCAGGCGACGCCGCCCTGGACCATGGCGAAGAGCAGCAGACCGGTCGTCAGGAAGAGCCCGACCGCGCCCAGCCAGTCGATCCGCGACCGGGTGGCCGCCGCGACCTGCGGCTCGCGCAGGTTCCGCTTGAGCAGCACCAGCGCGATCAGACCGACCGGAAGGTTGATCAGGAAGATCCAGCGCCAGTTGGCGTAGGTGGCCAGCACCCCGCCGAGCGCCGGGCCGAGGACCGCGGAGACGGCCCAGACCGTGGACATCGCGGCCTGGATCCGGGGCCGCTTCTCCAGCGGGTAGAGGTCGGCCGCCAGCGTCTGCACCGTCCCCTGGATCGCTCCGCCGCCGAGCCCCTGGACCAGCCGGAACACGATCAGCACCGTCATGCTCCACGCGCCCGCGCAGAGCAGTGAGCCGATCAGGAAGATCGACGAGCCGATCAGCAGCACCGGCTTGCGTCCTCGCGCGTCGGCCAGCTTGCCGTAGATCGGCAGCGTGACCGTGACCGCCAGCAGATAGCCGGAGAACATCCAGGAGAAGTAGCTGAAGCCGCCCAGCTCGCTGACGATCTGCGGGACGGCGGTGGAGACGCAGGCCGAGTCGAGCGCGACCAGCGCCATGGACAGCATCAGCGCGGCGACGACCAGCTTCCGCCGCCCGTCGCCGGGCGGGGCGTCAGGTACGGCCTGCCCGCCTCGGACGGCCGGGCCCTGGCGGTCCTTGGGGTCCTGACGGTTCAGTCGGTCCTGGCGGGCTTCCCCTTCGGTGCCGCTGCCGCCGTTGCCCATGAACGACCACCCTCCCCAAGCCCCGTGTGCGCCCCCGCAGGGTCAGCCTCTCATGGGATGACTTTGCTGTGGTGGGAGTGGTCGGCGGCCGGTCACTCCACGGGCGCGCGCGGCGCCACCACGCGAGCGGCCTCCGGATAGTCGGGCACGGCGGGCGCCGCCGCGTGACCCGGGCGACCTCGGCGAGCTCGGCGTCGCAGCCGGTGCGCGAGGCGGGTCAGCGGGCCGGTCAGCGCCCAGCCGATCAACACCACCGCGCCGCCCGCGACGCAGTCCAGCAGGTAGTGGTTGGCGGTGCCCATCACCACCACCGCGATCAGCAGCGGGTAGAGCAGGCCGACCACCCGGACCCAGCGGTGGCGCGCGTGCTTGAAGACCAGCAGTCCGCACCAGAGCGCCCAGCCGAAGTGCAGGCTGGGCATCGCCGCGAAGTCGTTCGTCATGTCGGCCAGTCCCTTGGGCGCGCTGCCGCTTCCGCCCCACCAGCCGATCGAGGAGTGCTGGGCCATGATGTCCAGGAACCCGTCCGGGTCGGCCAGCAGGCGCGGCGGGGCGGTGGGGAAGAGGACGTAACCGACCAGCCCCAGCGCGGTGGCCAGGCAGAGCCAGGTGCGGGCGAAGGCGTAGTGGGCCCGGCGGCTGCGGTAGAGCCAGAACAGCACCAGCGGCGTGATCACGTAGTGCAGGCTCGCGTAGACGAAGTCGGCCGGTATGCCGAGCCAGGCGTGGTGCGCGAAGAGGCTGTTGAGCGCGTGCTCGGGTTCCGCGTGCAGGTGGCGCTCGGCGCGCAGCAGCAGCTCGCCGTGATGCCGGGCCTCGGTCTCCTTGCCGTGGACGAGCAGCCGGCTGCCGTCGTAGGCGGCGTAGACCAACAGCACCAGTTCCAGGCCCCACTGGCGCGGATTCCACCGCCGGAGCCGCTCGAAGCGGCGCGGTCCGGACCGCTTCGTACGCCCCGAACCCGGGTGGCCCGGCGCCGTGCCGCTGGCGGCCGTTCCGCCGGCGGCCGTACGGCTGGAGGCCGTACCGCTTGAGTCGGGGCGGTCCCCGACCTTGGTTCCTGCCATGGCGCCAGGTCCCCCCGTATCTCGCTTCACATCGTGGTTGGGCACATTGTGGTCAGGCTCTACCGTACGCCGTACGTTAACTGCTCCTGCAACCGGCTCGGCGATCTTCGGCGTGGAGCCGGGAAGTGCTGACCACGGGCGGGATCGGGCAGACTGGCACCACCATGAGCACCCCCAGCGACCAGAGCTCGCCCGCCGGCCCCAGCACTCCCGTCAGCACGACCAGCCTCGCCCTTCCCCATGGACCGGAGCTTGAGCTGCGCCGGTTCCCGGTCGACCCCCGCGACCGGCTCCGCGCCTGGGACGCCGCGGACGAGTACCTGCTGCATCACCTGGCGGAGACGGCCGACGCGGCGCAGCCGCTCGCGTCCGCGCCCGTGGTGCTGGGCGACCGCTGGGGCGCGCTGGCGACTGCGCTGGCCACTGACCTGGCCGCTGACCTGGCCACTGACCTGGCTACTGACCCTGCGGTACGTCCGGTGCAGATCACCGACTCCTACCTCGCGCAGCGCGCGACGGAGGCCAACCTGGCCCGCAACGGGCTCGCCGCCGACGCCGTCCGCCTGCTCTCCAGCCGCGAGACCCCGCCGGAGCGGGTCGACCTGCTGCTGGTCCGCGTCCCCAAGAGCCTGGCGCTGCTGGAGGATCAGCTGCTGCGTCTGGCGCCCGCCGTCCATCCGGGGACGGTCGTGGTCGGCACGGGAATGGTCACCGAGATCCACACCTCGACGCTCCAGCTCTTCGAGCGGATCCTCGGCCCGACCCGCACCTCACTGGCCAGGCGCAAGGCCCGGCTGATCTTCTGCACCCCGGACCCGGAGGTGCTGGCTGGGCGCCCGGAGAACCCCTGGCCGCGCCGCTACCCGCTCCCGCCGGAGACGGGTCTGCTGGCCGGGCGCACGGTGACCAACCACGCGGGCATCTTCTCCGCCGAGCGCCTCGACATCGGCACCCGGTTCTTCCTGGAGCACCTGCCGACGTCGGAGGGGGCGGGCAGGGTCGTCGACCTGGGCTGCGGCAACGGGATCCTGGGCCTGGCCGCCGGGTTGGCCAACCCGGACGCCGAACTCACCTTCGTCGACGAGTCGTTCGGCGCGGTCGCCTCGGCCGAGGAGACCTTCCGGGCCAATGTCCCCGAGGCCACGGCGCGCCGGGCGAGGTTCCTGGCGGGCGACGGTGCAGGCGACCTGGCCCCCGGCTCGGTCGACCTGGTCCTCAACAACCCCCCGTTCCACAGCTACCAGGCGGCAACCGACGCCACCGCCCACCGTATGTTCGCCGGCGCACGCCGTGCGCTGCGAACGGGCGGTGAGCTGTGGGTCGTCGGCAACCGCCACCTCGGCTACCACGTCCGGCTGCGCCGGATCTTCGGCAATTGCCGGACCGTGGCCGGAAACCCGAAGTTCGTGATCCTACGGGCCGTCAAGAACGGCTGACCGCCAACTGACGGCTCGTCAGTCCATCACCTCCACGCGGATCGCCGCGCCCTCACGCACCGTGCCCAGGGCGGACGGGTCGCCGTCGATCGTGCCCAGCAGGTTGCACGGACTGGCCAGGCGGCACTCGTCGCCGCGCGAGATCGGCGTCGGTCCGAAGGGGAGCGCCAGGCTGTCGCCGTCGGTCCAGAACGCCACCGTGCCCGGCTCGACGACCTGTTGGGCGTCGCTCTCCAGCTCCGGGCTGATCGGCGTGCGGAAGTAGACCTCCTGGCCCCAGGTGTGGGCGTTCGCCTGGAACGGGAGGGCGGCGAGCAGCGCCTTGCTGGTCGGCGTCTCGCGCAGGGTGGCGGTGACGGAGCCGGCAGGCCACAGGATGCGAATCTTCATGGCGGCAGACAAGCCAATCCTTCAACATTTTGTCAACGAGTGCCCGAGGGGTGGAAGGGGCGCCTGTCGTCGCGGTGTTTTGCACCTTGTTGCATAACACCCGGCGTGGCCCTACCGTGGTCCTGTCCGACCCCTGCCCTACCCCTGCATCCCGCCGTGCCCCCCGCGAGGAGACGCCGCGCCATGACCGCGTACCCGAACCTGCTCCGCCCGCTCGACCTCGGTTTCACCACGCTCCCGAACCGGGTCATCATGGGCTCGCTGCACGTCGGCCTGGAGGAGGCCCCGAACGGCTTCGAGCGGATGGCCGAGTTCTACGCCACCCGCGTGCGCGGCGGCGTCGGTCTGATCGTCACCGGCGGCATCGCGCCCAACGAGGTCGGCCGCCCCTTCGAGGGCGGGGCCAAGCTCACCACCGAGGCCGAGGCCGAGCAGCACCGCGTCATCACCGACGCCGTCCACGCCGCCGGTGGGAAGATCGCGCTGCAGATCCTGCACTTCGGCCGCTACGCCTACCACCAGGACCTGGTCGCGCCCAGCGCGCTGCAGGCGCCGATCAGCCCCTTCGTCCCGCACGAGCTGACCGACGACGAGGTCGAGCAGACCGTCGAGGACTTCGTCCGCTGCGCCGAGCTCGCCCAGCAGGCGGGCTACGACGGCGTCGAGATCATGGGCTCCGAGGGCTACCTGGTCAACGAGTTCATCGCCGCGCCCACCAACCGGCGGACCGACCGTTGGGGCGGCAGCTACGAGAACCGGATGCGGTTCCCGGTCGAGATCGTGCGGCGCGTCCGGGAGCGGGTCGGGTCGGACTTCATCCTGGTCTACCGGCTCTCCATGCTGGACCTGGTCCCCGGCGGCTCGACCTTCGACGAGGTGGTCCAGCTCGGCAAGGCGGTCGAGGCAGCCGGTGCGACGATCATCAACACCGGCATCGGCTGGCACGAGGCCCGCATCCCGACCATCGCCACCTCCGTCCCGCGCGGCGCCTTCGGCTGGGTCACCAAGAAGCTGATGGGTCAGGTCTCCGTCCCGCTGGTCACCTGCAACCGCATCAACACCCCCGAACTGGCCGAGGAGTTGCTCGCCTCCGGCACCGCCGACCTGGTCTCGCTGGCCCGTCCGCTGCTCGCCGACCCCGACTTCGTCGCCAAGGCCGCCGCCGGCACGCCCGAGGCGGTCAACACCTGCATCGGCTGCAACCAGGCCTGCCTGGACCACACCTTCTCGCTGCAGATCGCGTCCTGCCTGGTCAACCCGCGTGCCTGCCACGAGACCGAGCTGGTGCTGGCGCCGACCCGGTTGCGCAAGCGCGTCGCCGTCGTCGGGGCCGGTCCGGCCGGGCTCGCCTGCGCCGTCTCGGCCGCCGAACGCGGCCACGCGGTCACCCTCTTCGACGCCGCCGACACGGTCGGCGGTCAGCTCAACCTCGCCCGTCAGGTCCCGGGCAAGGAGGAGTTCAACGAGACGCTGCGCTACTACCGCCACCAACTCGACTCTCATGGCGTGGAGTTGCGCCTCGGCGCGCTGGTCGGTGCGGACACGCTCGCCGAAGGCGGCTTCGACGAGATCGTGGTGGCGACCGGCGTGTCCCCGCGTGTCCCGGAGATCGACGGCGTGGACCACCCCAGCGTGGTCGGCTACGCGGACGTGCTGCGGGGCGACGCGCAGGTCGGCGAGCGCGTCGCGATCCTCGGCGCGGGCGGGATCGGCTTCGACGTCGCCGAGTACCTCACCGACCCGGGCGAGCAGGCCAGCCAGCGCCCCGAGGTCTTCTTCGCCCAGTGGGGCGTCGACACCGAGCACACCACGCCGGGCGGCCTCACCGCCCCTCGTCGCTCCCGCGCCGGACGCCAGGTGCACCTGCTCCAGCGCAAGACCAGCAAGGTCGGCCAGGGCCTCGGCAAGACCACCGGTTGGATCCACCGTGCCGAGCTCAAGCACCGCGGCGTGGTCTCCGTGGCCGGCGCCACCTACCGCCGTATCGACGACGCGGGCCTGCACCTCACGGTCGACGGCGAGGACCGCCTGCTCGAGGTCGACACCGTCGTCCTCTGCACCGGCCAGGAGCCCCGCCGCGACCTGCACCAGCAGCTCGCCGACCGCGGCATCAAGGCCCACCTGATCGGTGGCGCGGACGTCGCGGCCGAACTCGACGCCAAGCGCGCCATCGACCAGGGGACCCGCCTGGCCGCGGAGCTGTAAGCACCCGGGGGCTCTCGGTCGAGGGTCACCAGTCGGCCACCCGGTAGTCCTTGAGGAACACCCCGGACACCGGGTGGCCGGCCTCGCCGCGCACGATCGGGTCGTAGACGCGAGCGGCCCCGTCCACGACGTCCAGCGGCGGGCGGAAGCCGCGCGCGGCCTCGTGGGCCTTCTTGGGCGCCGGATTCTCGTCGGTGATCCACCCGGTGTCCACCGCGCACATGTGCACGCCCTGCCGAGCCAACTCCTCGGCGCTGGTGCGGGTGAGCATGTTCAACGCGGCCTTGGCCATATTGGTGTGCGGGTGACACGCCGTCTTGTTGCGCACGGTGAACCGGCCCTCGACGGCCGTGACGTTGACGACGTAGCGCGCGGGAAACGGCGAGGCGAGCAGCAGCGGCAGCAACCGGTCACAGAGCAGCGCGGGGGCAATGGAGTTGACCAGCTGCGTCTCCAGCACCTCGGCCGCGTCCAGCTCGCCGAGCCTCGCCGACCACGAGTTCTCCGCCGAGAGGTCCGGCAACAGCCCGGCCTCGTCGGTCTGTTGGAGTTGCTGTGGGAGCTCCTGCGGCGATGTGGGACACGGCCGCCCCGGGTAGGTGCCCGACTCCAACTCCGCCGTGGGCCACGCCGGTGCGAGAGCGGGCATCGGCCGGAAGCCCGGCGCGTGTCGAACCAGTCCCCGCAGCGCGGCGGGCAGCGGCGTCAACTCCCCGGCCGCCAGCCGGGTGTAGGACTCCGGCGGTCGACGCAGGGTCTGTGCGGCGTTGTTGACCAGGATGTCCAGCGGACGCCCCTCGCTGCGCAACTCATCGCAGAACGCCAGCACTTGACGCGGGTCCCGGAGGTCGATCCCGACGACGGTCAGCCGGTCCAGCCACGCGTCACTGCCCGGCTCGCCCTGGAACCGTCGCACCGTGTCGTGCGGGAACCGGCTGGTCACGATCAGCTCGGCCCCGTCCCGCAGCAGCATCAACGCCAGCTGGAACCCGATCTTCACCCGCCCACCGGTCAGCAGCGCCCGCCGCCCGCGCAGGTCCGTGGTCAGCCCGCGCCGTGTCGCGTTGTCGGTGGCACAGACAGGGCAGAGCAGGTGGTAGAAGCCGTCGACCTGTCGGTAGAGCGACTTGCAGACGTAGCAGCGCCGCGGTTTCTGCAACTCACCGACGGTCTGCAACTTCCTAAGGGACTGGAACTCCCCGACAGGCTGCAACTTCCCGACAGCCACTGGTTTCTGCGGCAGCGTCAGCGGCGCGTCCTCGACACGGTCCGGCGCGCCGGTCACGGTCGCGGCGGCCAACCGGGCGTCGGCGATCCGCCGTTCCGCCCGCAGTTGCTTTCGCCGCCCGTTCCGGCCCTGCCGCACGAACCGCGCGGCGAGCTCCTCCGCCCGCATCCGGCGTGCGTCGCCCGAGGGCAGTGCGCGGAAACGACCCACCAGCCCCTCAAAGGTGGCGAATTCCGCGTCCGAGATCCCGACCGGCTGTATGTCCTGCACCGCCCTACCCCCAACTCCTGTGTGCCGAAACGCTCGAAACGTTCGAAGCGCACGTCAGCCTAGAGCTCGCCTGACGTGCGCTTCGAACGGATTTCGGTGCTTCAGCGACCGTGGGGGCTTGTTGGGGGTCAGCCCTTGCGGGTCTTGATCTCGTCGGTGAGCTGGGGCAGGACCTGGAAGAGGTCGCCGACGACGCCGTAGT